>CAZBTE010000351.1:0-2509 GCA_964494665.1 uncultured Limnobacter sp. | reverse complement strand
GTTGACCGCCGCGTTGTGCTCGCGCACGTAGTCGTAGCTGCGCGTGCTTCCGGCATGGTTGTTGAAGGCCACGCACGGGCTGATCACGTCGATGAAGGCGGCGCCGCGGTGTGCGAGCGCGCCCTTGAGCAGTGGCACCAGTTGCGCCTTGTCGCCCGAGAAGCCGCGCGCCACGTAGGTGGCGCCCAGCTGCAGCGCGAGCGGTACCAGGTCGATCGCCGCGTCGCTGTTGACCGCGCCGCGCTTCGATTTCGAACCACGGTCTGCGGTGGCCGAGAACTGGCCCTTGGTCAGGCCGTACACGCCGTTGTTCTCGACGATGTAGGTCATGTTCACGCCGCGGCGCATCGCGTGCGCGAACTGCCCCAGGCCGATCGACGCGGAGTCGCCGTCGCCCGAGACGCCGAGGTAGATCAGCTCGCGGTTGGCGAGCGCGGCGCCGGTGAGCACCGACGGCATCCGTCCGTGCACCGAGTTGAAGCCGTGCGAGTTGCCGAGGAAGTAGTCGGGCGTCTTGCTCGAACAGCCGATGCCCGACAGCTTGGCCACGCGATGCGGCTCGATGTCGAGTTCCCAGCAGGCCTGGACGATCGAGGCCGAGATCGAGTCGTGGCCGCAGCCTGCGCACAACGTGGAGATCCGCCCCTCGTAGTCGCGGCGGGTATGGCCGAGCCGGTTGGTCGGCAGGGCCGGATGGTGCAGCGCTGGTTTGGCGAGCCAGGTCATGACGTGTTCCTCAGGCGACCTTGCCGCGCTCGAGACGGCGCACGTTGGCGCCCGAGAGCTGATCGGCGATCGCGCCGGCGATGAAGCGCGCGGTGATCGGCGTGCCGTCGTAGTGCAGGATCGGCACCAGCCGCGCGGGATCGATGCCGAGCTCGTTCACCAGCATCGTGCGCAGCTGGCCGTCGCGATTCTGCTCGACCACGAACACCGTGGCGTGCGCGGCGATGAAGCGCTCGACCTCCTCGCCGAACGGAAACGCGCGCACGCGCAGCGTGTCCACGCCCAGCCGCTGCGCTTCGAGCCCCTCGATCGCCTCGTCCATCGCGGCGCTGGTCGAGCCGTAGTAGATCGCGCCGGCGCCTGCAACCGGGCAGGCACTGTGCCGCTCTACCGCGGCCGGTACCAGCGACTTCGCGGTGTCGAACTTGCGCAGCAGCCGCTGTACGTTGGCGACGTAGTCGGTACCGGCCTCGGAGTAGCGCGCGTAGGCGTCCTTGGTGGTGCCGCGCGTGAAGTAGGCGCCGCGCGTGGGGTGCGTGCCGGGCAGGGTGCGGAACGGGATGCCGTCGCCGTCGACGTCGAGGTAGCGGCCGAAGTCGCGCCCCTCGTCGAGCATCGCGGCGGTCATCAGCTTGCCGCGGTCGTAGCGACGGCTGTCGTCCCACGCGAACGGCGCGCACAGCCGCTGGTTCATGCCGATGTCGAGGTCGGTCATCAGGAACACCGGGGTCTGCAGCCGGTCGGCCAGGTCGAGCGCCTGCGCGGCGAACTCGAAGCACTCGCGCGGATCTTCGGGCATCAGCAGCACGTGCTTGGTGTCGCCGTGCGACGCGTAGGCGCACGCGAGCAGGTCGGCCTGCTGCGTGCGCGTGGGCATGCCGGTGGACGGCCCGCCGCGCTGCACGTCGATGATCGTGACGGGAATCTCGGCGAAGTAGGCCAGTCCGATGAACTCGGTCATCAGCGACACGCCCGGGCCGGAAGTGGCGGTGAACGCGCGCGCGCCGTTCCAGCCGGCGCCGATCACCATGCCGATCGACGCGAGCTCGTCCTCGGCCTGGACGATCGCGTAGCGCCGCTCGCCGCTGTCGCGGTCGACGCGCAGCTTTGCACAATACTTCTGGAATGCCTCGGCCACCGACGACGAGGGCGTGATCGGGTACCAGGCACACACGGTGGCACCGCCGTACACGCAACCGAGTGCGGCCGCCGAGTTGCCGTCGACGAAGATGCGGTTGCCCACGTTGGCCGCGCGCTTCACGCGCAGCCCGAGCGCGTCGTCGAGGTGCTCGCCGGCGTGGTGAAAGCCCTTGCGGAACGCGTCGAGGTTGGGCGTGAGCAGCTTCTCCTTGCCCTTGTACTGCTCGCCGATCAGCTCGGCAATGGCCGCCGGTTCGATGCCCAGCAGCGCCGCCAGCACGCCCACGTACATGATGTTCTTCAGCAGCTGGCGCTCGCGCGGATCTTCGTACGCGGCGTTGCACATCTCGGTGAGCGGCACGCCGATCGCGTGCACGTCGGCGCGCAACTTCGACGCCGGCACCGCCCGGGTGCTGTCGTACAGCACGTAGCCGCCGGGCTCGACCTCGGCGAGGTCGCGATCCCAGGTTTGCGGGTTCATCGCCACCAGCAGGTCGACGCCACCGCGCCGGCCCAGGTGCCCCCGCTCAGTGACGCGCACCTCGTACCAGGTGGGCAGCCCCTGGATGTTGGAGGGGAAGATGTTGCGCGGACTGACCGGCACGCCCATGCGCAGCAGGCTCTTGGCGAACAGTTCGTTGGC
>CAZBTE010000350.1:0-2527 GCA_964494665.1 uncultured Limnobacter sp. | reverse complement strand
GCTCGGCGATCGACATGAACAGGTTGTTGAAGATCTCGAGCATCACCGGGTCGGCCTCGGTGCCCACTGCCGCGCGCCTCGGTCGCGGCTGGTGGCGTTCGAGCACCAGGTCGCCGCGCGCACTCATCTGCGCGCGCCAGCCCGGCTCGACCACGGTGGTCGCGGTGGCCTCGGCAACGATCGCGGGCCCATCGATGGCGTCGCCGGCGATCAGGTGCTCGCGCAGGTACAGCGGCGTGTCGCGCCACGCCCCCTGCGTGAACACCGGCACCCGCGCCTGGGCCGCGAGCGGGCCCGCCCGCGTGGCCGGCGGGGCGAGCGACGCGCCCTGACCCGGCTCGCCCAGCACCTCGACGACCGCCGACTCGATCACCAGCGGCCGCTCGGGCATCAGGAACGCGAAGCGCTGCCGGTACGCGGTCTCGAAGCGTTCACGCATCGCGGCCTCGTCGCCCGCCTCGACCGGCAACGCAGTGTCGGTGCCTTCGTAGCGCAGGTGCAGGCGATGGCGCACGCGCAGCGAGGCAGCGTGCTCACCTTGTGCCAGCAGCTCCTCGCGTGCCGCCGCCTCGAGCGCCGCGAGGACTTGTCGTGCGTCGGCGATGCCGGCCGCGTCCAGGCGCCGCTCGATCGAGCGTTCGCGCATCGCCACCTGCTCGGCCAGGCCCATGCCGTAGGCCGACAGCACACCGGCCAGCGGATGCGCGAGCACGCGCGGCATCGCCAGCGCATCGGCCACGTCGCAGGCGTGCTGGCCGCCGGCGCCGCCGAAGGTGGTCAGTGTGTAGCGGGTGATGTCGTAGCCACGCTGCACCGAAATCTTCTTGATCGCGTTGGCCATGTTGGCCACGGCGATGTCGATGAAGCCCTGTGCGACCTCCTCGGGCGTCATCGTGCGCCCCGCGGCCGCGCCGATCTGCGCCGCGATCGCGGCGAATCGCTCGCGCACCGCCTGCGCGTCGAGCAGCTCGTCGCCCCCCGGGCCGAACACCGCCGGGAAGAACGCCGGTTGCAGCTTGCCCAGCATCACGTTGGCATCGGTGACCGTGAGCGGGCCACCGCGCCGGTAGCAGGCAGGTCCCGGGTCGGCGCCCGCCGAATCGGGGCCCACGCGCATGCGCGCACCATCGAAGTGCAGGATCGAGCCCCCGCCCGCAGCCACCGTGTGGATGCTCATCATCGGCGCGCGCATGCGCACGCCGGCCACCAGCGTCTCGAACTCGCGCTCGAACTCGCCCGCGTAGTGCGACACGTCGGTCGAGGTGCCGCCCATGTCGAAGCCGATCACGCGCTCGAAGCCGGCCGCCGCGCTCACGCGTGCCATGCCGACGATGCCACCGGCCGGACCGGAAAGGATCGAATCCTTGCCCTGGAACGCGTGCGCGTCGGTGAGCCCGCCGTTGGACTGCATGAACTGCAGCCGCACGCCGCGCATCGCCGCAGCCACGCGTTCGACGTAGCGGCGCAGCACCGGCGACAGGTACGCATCGACCACCGTGGTGTCGCCGCGCGCCACGTAGCGGATCAGCGGCGAGACCTCGTGCGACACCGACACCTGCGTGAAGCCGATCTCGCGCGCGATCGCGGCCAGGCGCCGTTCGTGGACGGCGTAACGATATCCGTGCATCAGCGCGATCGCGATCGCGCGTACGCCGTCGTCGAAGGCGCGCCGCAACGCCGCGCGCGCGCCCGCCTCGTCGATCGGGCGCACCACGGTTCCGTCGGCCGCCAGTCGCTCGTCGATCTCGATCACCTCGCGGTACAGCATCTCGGGCAGCACGATGCGGCGCTCGAACAGCTTTGGCCGGTTCTGGTAGGCGATGCGCAGCACGTCGCGATAGCCGCGCGTGACGGCCAGCACCAACGGCTCGCCGCTGCGTTCGAGCAGCGCGTTGGTGGCCACCGTCGTGCCCATCTTCACGACTTCGACGCGCGCCGCGTCGATCGGTTCGCCGGGGGCGAGGTCGAGCAGTCGGCGGATGCCCTCGACCGCGGCGTCGTCGTAGCGCTCGGGGTTCTCCGACAACAGCTTGGCGCTCGCGAGCGTGCCGTCGGGCCGGCGCGCGACGATGTCGGTGAAGGTGCCGCCGCGGTCGATCCAGAATTGCCAGCCACCCATGGCAGTCGTCGCGCGCGCAGAACGGCGCGTCACAGCGACGCCGCGGCGCGCGCGGCCTGGTCGTACAGGCCCGACAACGTGCGCAGCATGCGCGCCAGGTCGGCCAGTTGCGCGTGCCCGGACTGCGGCGTGACCGCCTCGCCGGACGGCTTGCCGGCCGGGCCGCCTAGATGGTCGCGCAGGCTGGCGACCAGGCAGCGGTCGCGCACCGCGCGGTAACGCATCGCCAGCGCGGCGCCGGCCGGCGTGGTCGAGTACAGGACCTCCTTGCCGACCTTTTCGCCGCGCACCAGGCCGAGGCCGGTGAGCTTGCGCAGCGCGTAGGTCACCACGTGCGCGTCTTCGTAGTTCAGCGTGAAGCAGATGTCGGCGAGCTTCTTGCCCTTGCCGCGGTGGTGCACGTGGTGC
>CAZBTE010000349.1:0-2535 GCA_964494665.1 uncultured Limnobacter sp. | reverse complement strand
GAAGGCACCCGCCAAGAAGCCGGCCGTGAAGAAGGCCGCCGCGAAGAAACCCGCAGCCAAGAAGGTCGCGGCGAAGAAGCCCGCGGCCAAGAAGCCGGCCGTGAAGAAGGCCGCCGCGAAGAAGCCCGCGGCCAAGAAGGTTGCGGCCAAGAAGCCTGCCGCCAAGAAGACCGCCGCCAAGAAGACCGCCGCCAAGAAGGCCCGCAAGCCCAACGCCGCCTTCATGAAGGCCCTGACGCCCAGCGCCGCGCTCGCCTCGATCGTCGGCGACAAGCCCCTGCCGCGCACCGAGGTGGTCAAGCGGATGTGGGACTACATCAAGAAGGGCAAGCTGCAGGACGACGTCAACAAGCGTCTGATCAATGCCGACGACAAGCTGCGGCAGGTCTTCGGCAAGGCCCAGGTCAACATGTTCGAGATGACCGGCCTGGTGGGCAAGCACCTGAAGTAAGCAGCGCTTGCCGACGCACGAGGGCAGCCTTTCACGGCTGCCCTTTTTCGTTGGTACCGGACCATGCAGGATCCGCTCACCCCGTTCGCCGGCCCGGCAGTGACCGGCGATGCCGCCCGCTGGCGCGCCGGCGCAATTGCGCTGGTCGTCGCGGCGCTCGCCGCGATCGCCGGGGCGCTGCTGCGCACGCCCGGCGTGCTCGACGCCTGGACGCTGCTGCACTGGGTCGGCAAGCCGCTGGCAACCATCGTCCTGCTGGGGCTGGTGTGGCGCGGCGGCCATGACGTCGACGAGCGGTTGCGGCGCGGCGTGCTGGCCGGACTGGCGTTCTCGCTGGTCGGCGACGTGCTGCTGATGCTCTCGCCGGCACTGTTCGTCGGCGGGCTGCTGGCCTTCCTGGTCGCGCACCTGTGCTATCTGCGCGCGTTCACCGTCGACACCCGGCTGTTCGCGCGCCGGTTGCCGCTGTTCGCACTGGCCATCATCGGCGCGGCCGTGCTGTCCTACCTTTGGAGCGGGCTGGCGCCGGCACTGCAGGTGCCGGTGATCGCCTACGTGGTGGTGCTGGTCGCGATGGCCGCGCAGGCTGTCGCGCGCTGGCAGGTGCATCCGGGCCCGTACACGAGGATGGCGGCGTTGGGCGGCGTGCTGTTCGTCGTTTCGGACGCGCTGCTTGCGATCGATCGTTTCCGTGCGCCGGTGCCGGCGGCCGCGCTGTGGGTGCTGGCCGCGTACTGGGCGGCGCAGTGGGGCATCGCGCAGAGCGCGCGCGGTCGTCAACGCCAGTAGGCCGGATTCCCGTAGGTGTTCTTCAGGTGGTCGATGAACATGCGCACCCGTAGCGGCAGGTGTCGGCGCTGCGGAAACACCGCGTAGATCGCGTTGTCGGGTGCGGCGAACTCGTCCAGTACGCTCTCGAGCCGCCCGGCCTTCAAGTCGTCGCCCACCTCCCACAACGAGCGCCACGCCAGGCCTCGTCCGGCCAGCGCCCAGTCGTGCAGCACCGCGCCGTCGTTGCACGACATCGTTCCCGACACCCGCAGCGACACCGGCTTGCCGTCGATCGTGAACTGCCAGCCGCGTGCCTGGCTTCCGTAGGTGCCGAAGGTCAGGCAGTTGTGGGTGGCGAGGTCGGCCGGTGTCGCCGGTGCGCCGCGCGCTGCGAGGTAGGACGGGCTGGCGACGACCACGCGCCGGTTGTCGGCCAGCTTCAGTCCGACCAGGTTCGAGTCGTCGAGCGCGCCGATGCGTATCGCGACGTCGATCCCCTCGTTGACGATGTCGGTGAGGTGGTCGGTGAGATCGAGTGCGATCGACACGTCGCGGTTGGCGTCGAGGAATGCCGCCACCAGCGGCGCGACGTGCACCCGCCCGAACCCGGCCGGCGCGGTCACGCGCAGGTGCCCGCTCGCCTTCACGCCACCGAGGGACACCGAAGCCTCGGCGTTGTACCAGTCGTTGAGCAGGCGCTGGCAGTCTTCGAGGAAGGCGCTGCCCTCGAAGGTCAGCGTGATGCGACGCGTGGTGCGCACCAGCAACTTCACGCCCAGGCGCTGCTCGAGCGCGTCGATGCGCCGGCCGATCACGGCCGGCGCGATGCCCTCGGCCTGCGCCGCGGCCGACAGGCTGCCGCGGGCGGCGACCGCGACGAAGGTTTCGATCTGCTTGAACCGGTCCATGCTCGTTCGGGGGTGGCGTGGGGATTATTCCAGAGACGGCGCCGGTCGCCTTTTCGGTGGCGGGATGCCGGCGTAGACTGCGGATCGCCCGCGACTCACGGTCATGTCCGACCCCGCCCACCGTCCGCTGCAACTGGCCGCCGAACAGCTCGCGCTGCTCGCGCGCGGCGTCGGGGTGTCGGTCGCTTCGCGCGACGCCGACCATCTGCCCGACCTGGTGCGGGCGGTCGGCCACCGGGTCGAGCCATCGGGCGAGATCGCCGTGATCCTGTCCCGGGCCGACGGCGCAGGTGTGCTCGAGAACCTGCGCGCCAACGGCGCCATTGAGCTGGTGTTCAGCCAGCCTTCCACGCACCGCACGCTGCAGCTCAAGGCGACGCGCGTGACCATCCCCGCAGCCGCAGC
>CAZBTE010000348.1:0-2538 GCA_964494665.1 uncultured Limnobacter sp. | reverse complement strand
GAACGGGGTAGCCAGCGCCAGGCTGCCTGCCACGATGATTGCGGCGTAACGTCTGTTCTTCATGAAAGCACTCCTTTCGTTTGCTGCCCGGATCCGGGTCGGGTCGGCCGACGCATCGGCTTCGGCACGGTTGCAGGATGCGCGCGCGCCGCGTTAACCGCCGTCGCCCATGTGTAAACGTTGGTAAGGAAGCGTATCGATCACCCGGCGCCGGCCGCAACGCCGACGGCCCCCGATATGATCCGGGCATGCCGTTCTTGTTCGCCAGCACCGATGCCCCGGATCCTGCTCGTCGATGACGACGTCGAATTGTCGGACCTGCTGCGCGAATACCTGCAGCGGGAAGGCTTCGATACCGATGCCGTGCACGACGGCGCGGCCGGCATCGAACGCGTGCTCGAAGGCGGCTACGACATCGTGGTGCTCGACGTGATGATGCCGAAGGTCGACGGCGTCGAAGCGCTGCGCCGCATCCGCGAGGCCAGCGGCGTTCCGGTGTTGATGCTCACCGCGAAGGGCGACGACGTCGACCGCATCGTCGGGCTGGAACTGGGCGCCGACGATTACGTGCCCAAGCCGTGCACACCGCGCGAGCTCGCCGCGCGCGTGCGCGCGATCCTGCGCCGGGCACGGTCGGGCGAGTCGGGACCGAGCGCTGACGAGGCGCTCGTCGCGGGACCGCTGTCGCTGTGGCCGGGTCGGCGCCGCGCACTGTGGCGCGGCGAGGCGCTCGCGCTCACGAGCACCGAATTCGGCCTGCTGGAAGTGCTCGCGCGCCAGGCCGGCCGCGTGGTAAGCAAGTCGGAGCTGTCCGAGCAGGCGCTCGGTCGCCCGCTGGCGCGCTTCGACCGCAGCATCGACGTTCACGTGAGCAGCCTGCGCCAGAAGCTCGGCCAGCGCGACGACGGGCGCTCGTGGATCGAGACGGTGCGCGGCCGCGGCTACCAGTTCCTGCTCGAATGAACCCGGACCGGTGCGCACTACGATGGGTCGGCTGTTCTGGAAATTCTTCTTCGCGTTCTGGCTGACGCTGCTGCTGGCGGGCGCAGCGGTCGGCTCGCTCGTCTGGTTGCACCAGCAGCGCGGAGAGCGCACCGAACCGACGCTGGCCGCCGGCCCGCGTGCGGCGCTCGCGCTGCAATCGGCCGCCGCCACGCTGCGCCACGGCGGCGTGCCCGCGTTGCGCGCGCTGCTGGACGAAGCCGGCGCACCGTGGAGCCCGGCGATCGTCTATGCGGTCGATCGCGACGGCCGCGAGCTGCTCGGGCGCGACGTGCCGGCCGGATCGCTGCAACGCGCCCGCGAGGCGCTCGACGGGCCGGCCACGGCACGCACGGCGCGCGTCGTGCGCTTCGACGAGGCGAGCGGCCTGCTGCTGTTCGTGCCGCTCGGACTGGACGCGCCGGCGCGGCCCGGGCCGCGTCCGGGGCGGCGCGCCGCCGGGTCCGAGCCGCTGCCCGCACACATGATCGCAGCGATCGGGCTGCTCGCGAGCCTCGCGTTCAGCGCGCTGCTCGCCTGGTCGCTCACCAAGCCGATCCGGCACTTGCGCCGCGCGGCCGCGGCACTGGCCGAAGGCCGGCTCGAGACACGCGTGGCGGCGCTGATGGGTCGGCGTGCAGACGAGCTGGCCGAACTCGGACACGACTTCGACCAGATGGCGCGCCGGCTGCAGCAGCTGATCGCCTCGCAGCGGCGACTGTTGCACGACGTCTCGCACGAGTTGCGCTCGCCGCTGGCGCGTTTGCAGGCCGCGATCGGGCTGGCGCGGCAGAACCCCGAGCGCACCGAGGCGATGCTCGAACGCATCGAGCGCGACGCCATCCGGCTCGACGGCCTGGTGGGCGAACTGCTCGCGCTGGCCAGGCTCGAAGCCGGCAACGCGCTGCCGCCACTGGAGACGGTCGACCTGGTCGACCTGGTGTCGGCGATCGTCGACGACGCGCGCTTCGAGGCACGCGCGAGCGGACGCGACGTGGCGTTCACCGGCGATGCCACTGCCATGGCGACGGTGCGCGCAGAACTGGTCCACCGGGCGTTCGAAAACGTGATCCGCAACGCGGTGAAGTACACCGGCGGCGGCACGCAGGTGGACGTGAGCGCACGGATGCACGACGGCGCCGGCACGCAGCCGGGCTCGTTCGTGCTCGCCGTGGCCGATCGCGGACCCGGCGTGCCGGCCGAAGCACTCGAAACGATCTTCGAGCCGTTCCAGCGCGCGCGCAGCGGCGCCGCGGCCGATGGATTCGGGCTCGGGCTGGCCATCGCACGACGCGCGATCGAGGCACACGGCGGGCGCATCGGCGCGCGCAATCGCGACGGCGGCGGCCTCGTCGTCGAGATCGAACTGCCGGTGCGACCGGCCGACCGCGCGCCGGCATCGGCATCGGCATCGTGAAGCACGTTCGGCGAATTCCACGCCACCTTGATGCGGTCGCGGCAGGCGCCGGCTGGGCGGAGCGCTGCAAGGCGGCGCGACCACTGCGGCGGTCGGTGCTTCGCACCGACTTCCCTGCGCTGCTTATATGGACGCCTCCC
>CAZBTE010000347.1:0-2546 GCA_964494665.1 uncultured Limnobacter sp. | reverse complement strand
TGCTGGCGGCGGCCTGCATCGCCGGCGTCGATCGCGTGTTCACGATCGGCGGTGCGCAGGCGATCGCCGCGCTGGCCTACGGCACTGCCACCGTGCCGGCGGTCGACAAGATCGTCGGTCCAGGCAACGCCTACGTCGCCGAGGCCAAGCGGCGCGTATTCGGCACGGTGGGCATCGACATGATCGCCGGTCCCAGCGAGATCCTGGTGTTGTGCGACGGCGCCACCGATCCCGACTGGGTCGCGATGGACCTGTTCTCGCAGGCCGAGCACGACGAGATGGCGCAGTCAATCCTGCTCACGCCCGATGCAGCGTTCGCCGACCGGGTCGCGGCATCGATCGCCCGGCTGCTGCCGACGATGCAGCGCGCCGACGTGATTGCGCGCTCGCTGGCCGACCGCGGCGCGCTGGTCGTGGTGCGCAGCATGGAGGAAGCCTGCGACATCGCCAATCGCATCGCGCCGGAGCACCTGGAGATCTCGGCGGCCGATGCGCCGCGCTGGGCCGCGCGCATCCGGCACGCCGGGGCGATGTTCCTCGGACCGTGGTCGTCCGAGTCGATCGGCGACTACTGCGCCGGACCGAACCACGTTCTGCCGACGATGCGCACCGCGCGCTTTTCCTCGCCGCTGGGCGTCTACGACTTCCAGAAGCGTTCCAGCGTGATCGAGATCTCCGAGGCCGGCGCACGCACGCTCGGGCCCATTGCCGCGACGCTGGCGCGTGGCGAGGGGCTCGAGGCGCACGCCCGCAGTGCCGAAATGCGCCTGGGCAACGGTCGAGCGGGGGGTCGGTAGAATGGGTGCATCGCCGCGCGAGCGGCCGCGAATCCGTTGATTCCCATGCGTACCGCCGAAGTTACCCGCAACACCGCCGAAACCCGCATCCGGGTGCGCGTCGATCTCGACGGCACCGGCAAGCAGGCGCTGGCCACCGGGGTTCCGTTCCTCGACCACATGCTCGACCAGGTTGCACGCCACGGCATGATCGACCTCGACGTCGACGCGCAGGGCGACCTGCACATCGACGCGCACCACACGGTCGAGGACATCGGCATCACGTTCGGCCAGGCGGTGGCACGCGCGATCGGCGACAAGAAGGGCATCCGTCGCTATGGTCACGCCTACGTGCCGCTCGACGAGGCGCTCACGCGCGTGGTCGTCGACTTCTCGGGCAGGCCCGGGTTGCACTGGAACGTGCCGTTCACGCGCGCGATGATCGGCCACTTCGATGTCGACCTCGCGAGCGAGTTCTTCCAGGGCTTCGTCAATCACGCGCAGGTCACGCTGCACGTCGACAACCTTCGCGGCGAGAACGCACACCACCAGTGCGAGACCGTGTTCAAGGCGTTCGCGCGCGCGCTGCGCATGGCGATCGAACCCGATCCGCGCAGCGGCGGGCGCATTCCTTCGACGAAGGAAGCGCTTTGAGGAGAAGAAGGCAGAAGGGGCAAAGGAGAAGGGGCAGCCCTGCGTCGCCATGCTGATCGCGGTGGTCGATTACGGGATGGGCAACCTGCGCTCGGTGGCCAAGGCGCTCGAGCACGTGGCGCCGAAGGCCAGCGTGGTGATCGCGGACCGGGCTGACCGGATCGACGCGGCCGACCGCGTGGTGTTTCCGGGGCAGGGCGCGATGCCCGACTGCATGCGCTTTCTCGACGCTGCCGGGCTGCGTGACGCGGTACTGCGCGCCGCGCGCGGCAAGCCGCTGTTCGGCGTGTGCGTCGGCGAGCAGATGCTGTTCGAGCGCAGCGAGGAGGGCGACACGCCCGGGCTTGGCGTGCTGCCGGGCCGCGTGCTGCGCTTTGCGCCCGCAGCGATGCGCGCGCCGGATGGCGCACGCCTGAAAGTGCCGCACATGGGCTGGAACCGCGTGCTCCAGGCCGCTGCCCACCCGCTGTGGTCCGGCGTGCCCGACGGCGCCTACTTCTATTTCGTGCACAGCTTCTACGCCGCCCCGGCACAGCGCGAGACCTCGGTGGGGGAAACCGAGTACGGACTTCGCTTTACCTCTGCGGTGGCGCGGGATAACATTTTCGCGACGCAGTTCCATCCGGAGAAGAGCGCGGCCAACGGCCTGAAGCTCTACGAAAACTTCATACGCTGGCAGCCCTGACCCGCCCCTGCCGATCCATGCACGGCTTTCGCGGTCGCGCGCTGCTGCCCGCACCCCGCACTGCACTTCCTCGAACCGACTCCAACCGATCTCCATGCTCCTCATTCCAGCCATCGACCTGAAGGACGGCCGCTGCGTACGCCTGAAGCAGGGCGACATGAACGACGAGACCGTCTTCTCCGAAGATCCCGCCGCCACTGCCCGCCACTGGGTCGAGCAGGGTGCACGCCGCATCCACCTGGTCGACCTGAACGGCGCGGTCGCCGGCCGGCCGCGCAACGAGGCGGCGATCCGCGCGATCGTCGACGCCGTGGGCGGCAACGTACCGGTGCAACTCGGTGGCGGAATCCGCGATCTCGACACGATCGAGCGATACCTCGACGACGGCATCAGCTACGTGATCATCGGAACCGCCGCGGTGAAGAACCCGG
>CAZBTE010000346.1:0-2575 GCA_964494665.1 uncultured Limnobacter sp. | reverse complement strand
TCGCGCTGCAGCTGCGTCCCGAGATGGCGATGCTGGTGCCCGAGGGGCGCCACGAGATCACCACCGAAGGCGGCCTGGACATTGCCGCCCAGCGGGCGCGGCTGTCCGACGTGGTGGCACGACTGGCCGACGCGGGCATCGTGAGCAGCGTGTTCATCGATGCCGAGCCGCGCCAGGTGGAGGCGGCGGCGCGCATCGGCGCACGCGTGTGCGAGCTGCACACCGGACCGTATGCGCACGTCTTTCATTCGCAGGGGCGCGACGCCGAGGCCGCGCCGGTGGTCGCCGAGCTGGCGCGCCTGCGCGAGGCCGGCGCGGCGATCCGCGCGCTGGGCATGCGCTTCAACGCGGGCCATGCGCTGAACTACGTGAACGTGCAGCCGGTGGCCGCGCTGCCCGGCGTGCGCGAGCTGCACATCGGCCACTCGATCGTCTCGCGTGCGCTGTTCTGCGGCATGCGCGAGGCAGTGCGCGAGATGAAGCGGCTGATCCGCGAGGGGGCGGCGGGCGCTGCGGCATGATCTACGGAATCGGCACCGACATCGTGATGGTCGAGCGGGTGCAGGGCCTGCTCGAGCGCTACGGCGAGCGCTTTGCGCGCCGCGTGCTGGGGCCGGACGAACTGGCCGAGTACCGGCGCCGCTGTGGCAAGGCGGGCCACGGCAATGGCTACGCGTGCCGCGACCTGGCCAAGCGCTTCGCCGCCAAGGTGGCGTGCGGCAAGGCGCTGGGGCTGGGCCTGCGCGCGCCGATGACGCTGCTGTCGCTGCAGGTGCTCAACGACGCGCGTGGCCGCCCGGTGGCAGCGCCGCGCAACGCGCTCGCGCCGTACCTGCGCGAGCGCGGACTGGTGGCGCACGTGTCGCTGTCCGACGAGGTCGACAGCGCGGTGGCGTTCGTGATCGTCGAGCGAGTGGAGCGCTCGTGATGCGTTCGCGGCAGGCGCGGGGTTGGCCGGGCCAGGCCGGTCGGGGCCGTCAATGCGGCGTCATGGAGCACTGAAATGGGGGCGACCCGCATTCCGCACGGCCCGGTCGTCGTCGACGTGCAGGGACTCGAGCTCGACGATGCCGAGCGAGCGCGGCTGCTGCACCCGCTGGTCGGCGGCGTCATCCTGTTCACCCGCAACTTCGCGTCGCGCGCCCAGGTGGCGCGGCTGTGCGCGGAGATCCACGCGCTGCGCCGGCCCAGGCTGCTGGTGTGCGTGGACCACGAAGGCGGACGCGTGCAGCGCTTCCGTGACGGCTTCACCAGCGTGCCGCCGATGCGCGAGCTTGGCCGGCTGTGGGATAGCGACGTGCTCGAGGCGTGCCGGCGTGCCACCGAGGTTGGCCGCACGATCGGGAGCGAACTGCGCGAGGTCGGCGTCGACCTCAGCTTCACCCCGGTGCTCGACCTGGACTGGGGCCGCTCCGCGGTGATCGGCGATCGTGCGTTCCATGCGGATCCGCGCGTGGTCGCGATGCTGGCGCGCTGTCTGTCGCACGGCCTGCTGCTCGCCGGCATGGCCAATTGCGGCAAGCATTTTCCCGGCCACGGCTTCGCCGAAGCGGATTCGCACGTCGCGATGCCGCGCGACGAACGCGACCTCGACACGCTGCTGGCGCACGATGCCGCGCCGTACCGCTGGCTCGGCGAGACGCTGCTGTCGGTGATGCCGGCGCACGTCGTCTACCCGCAGGTCGACGCGCAGCCGGCCGGGTTCTCGCGCCGCTGGCTGCGCGACATCCTGCGCCGCAGGCTGGGCTTCCAGGGACTGATCTTCAGTGACGACCTGACGATGGAGGGCGCAGCCGTGGCCGGCGACATCGTCGCGCGCGCGCGCGCCGCGCTCGGCGCCGGTTGCGACATGGTGCTGGTGTGCAACCGCCCCGATCTCGCCGACAGGCTGCTGGCCGGGCTCGAATGGTCGGCACCGGCACGCTTCGCGCAGCGGTTGCGGGCGCTGCTGCGCGATTGAGCTTGCCGGGGGGCAGGGTGCCGGAACCGGAGCAGCCGCAAGCGGGCGATCCCCCGGAGGGCGAACCGCAGGCGGGCGCCTTCGACCTGCGCGAGTTCCTCGCCGGGCTGCCGAGCCGGCCGGGCGTCTACCGGATGATCGGCGCAGGCGGTACCGTGCTGTACGTGGGCAAGGCGCGCGACCTGAGAAAGCGCGTGTCCTCGTATTTCACACGCGCCCAGCAGAGTCCGCGCATCGCCCACATGATCGAGCGGGTCGAGCGCGTCGAGATCACGGTCACGCGCTCGGAAGCCGAGGCGCTGCTGCTCGAGAACAACCTGATCAAGACTGCGGCGCCGCGCTACAACATCCTGTTTCGCGACGACAAGTCGTACCCGTACCTGAAGCTGACCGGCCACGCGTTTCCGCGCATCGTCTACTACCGTGGCGCGGTCGACAGGCGCAACCGCTATTTCGGCCCGTACCCGAACGCCTGGTCGGTGCGCGAGGCGATCCAGGCGCTGCAGAAAGTGTTCCGCCTGCGCACCTGCGAAGACTCGGTGTTCGCGAACCGCTCGCGGCCGTGCCTGCTTTACCAGATCGGCCGCTGCAGCGCGCCCTGCGTCGGGCTGATCG
>CAZBTE010000345.1:0-2596 GCA_964494665.1 uncultured Limnobacter sp. | reverse complement strand
CAGGTTCTCGCCGAAGCGGATCTCCTTGGGCTTGGCGATCGGGCCGATCTCCTTGCCGACCCAGTCGCGCAACTCCTTGGCGATCTTTGCGGCTGCTTCGCCGGTGGGGCGCGCCTGCTTGAGCACCACGAAGGCGCACACCGCCTCGCCGGTGAGGTCGTCCGGACGGCCGACCACGGCAGCCTCGGCTACCAGCGGGTGCGACACCAGCGCGGACTCGATCTCCATCGTGCCGAGGCGGTGCCCCGACACGTTGAGGACGTCGTCGATGCGGCCCATGATCCAGAAGTAACCGTCGAGGTCGCGGTTGGCGCCGTCGCCGGCCAGGTAGTAGCGCCCCTTGAAGTCTTCGGGGAAGTAGCTTTTGCGGAAGCGCTCCGGATCGCCCCAGATGGTGCGGATCATCGCCGGCCACGGCTTCGTGATGACCAGGAAACCGCCCTTGCCTTTCTCGACCTCGTTGCCGGTCTCGTCGACCACGGTGGCTGCCACGCCCGGCAGCGGCATCGTGCACGAGCCCGGCTTGAGCGCGTGCACGCCGGGCAGCGGCGAGATCATGATGGCGCCGGTCTCGGTCTGCCACCAGGTGTCGACGACCGGGCAGCGCGTGCGCCCGACGTTCTCGTAGTACCACATCCACGCTTCCGGATTGATCGGCTCGCCGACCGAGCCGAGCAGGCGCAGCGAAGACAGGTCGTACTTCTTCGGGTGGTGGTCGGGCGAGGTTTCGCCCGCACGCACGAGCGAACGGATCGCGGTGGGCGCGGTGTAGAAGATGTTCACCTTGTGCCGGTCGATCATCTCCCAGAAACGTCCCGGATGCGGGAAGGTGGGCACGCCCTCGAACACCACCTGCGTGGCGCCGCACGCGAGCGGCCCGTAGGTGATGTAGCTGTGGCCGGTGACCCAGCCGATGTCGGCCGTGCACCAGAAGACGTCGTCGGGCTTGAGGTCGAACACCCACTTGACCGACAGCGCCGCCCCCAGCAGGTAGCCCGCCGAAGAGTGCTGCACGCCCTTGGGCTTGCCGGTGGAGCCCGACGTGTAGAGGACGAACAGCGGGTGCTCGGCATCGACCCACTCGGGCGGGCATTCGTCCGACTGGCCGGCGAGCGCCTCGTCCCAGGTGACATCGCGTCCCGACTGCATCGCCGCGCCTTCGCCGGTACGCTGGTAGACGACGATCTTGCGCACCGCCTCGCAGCCACCCATCGCCATGGCTTCGTCGACCGCCGCCTTCAGTGGCACGCGCTTGCCGCCGCGCACCTGCTCGTCGGCGGTGATCACCAGCGTGGCACCGACGTCGATGATGCGCTCGTGCAGGCTCTTGGCCGAGAAGCCGCCGAACACCACCGAGTGCGTGACGCCCAGGCGCGCGCACGCCTGCATCGCGACCACGCCGTGGATCGACATCGGCAGGTAGATGATGGCCCGGTCGCCGCGCTTGTAGCCGAGCGCCTTGATCGCGTTCGCGAAGCGGCTCACGCGCTGATGCAGTTCGCGGTAGGTGACGCGCGTGACCGCGCCGTCGTCGGATTCGAAGATGATGGCGGTCTTGTTCTCCACCGGCGTGCCGAGGTGCCGGTCGAGGCAGTTGTGCGAGACGTTCAGCTCGCCGTCGGCGAACCACTTGAAGAACGGCGCGTTGGAGTCGTCGAGCGCCTGCGTGAACGGCTTGTGCCAGACCAGGTGCTCGCGCGCCATGCGTGCCCAGAAGCCGGCATGGTCGGCCTGCGCCTGCGCGCACAGCGCCTCGTACTGCTCCATCCCCGAAATCGTGGCCTGCTTGCGGAATGCCTCCGGCGGCGGAAACAGCCGGCCTTCCTGAAGCACCGACTCGATCTGAGCGGACATCGCCCCATCCTCCTTTGCTTGTCGACGCGCGCCCAGCGGCACGCATTGCCCTTTTATAGTGCGAGCACCTTACGGCGGCTGCCTTACGGCTTGCTTACGCAAGCGACCGACCCCACACCCGGTGTTTCGCCCCGGTTGCGCCTGATGCGCCTCGTTAGCTTAGCCCCGGCCGCAGCCCGCGGCGCGATACCCGCGATCCGCTAGAATCCCGAGCCGATTCCCGCGAGGACCCACGATGGCCGTCATCAAGCAGGACGATCTGATCGAATCGGTGGCTGCTGCCCTGCAGTTCATCAGCTATTACCACCCGCGCGACTTCATCGAGCACCTGGCGCGCGCGTGGGAGAACGAACGCAGCGCGCCGGCCCGGGACGCGATCGCGCAGATCCTGACCAACTCGCGCATGTGCGCCGAAGGTCACCGCCCGCTGTGCCAGGACACCGGCATCGTCAACGTGTTCCTGAAGGTCGGCATGGGCGCGCGTTTCGAGGGCTTCTCCGGTACGCTGGCCGACGCGATCAACGAAGGCGTACGTCGCGGCTACCTCGACCCGTCGAACACGCTGCGCGCCTCGGTGGTTGCCGACCCGCATTTCGAGCGCACCAATACGCGCGACAACACGCCGGCGGTGGTGCACGTCGAACTGGTGCCGGGCGACACGGTCGAGGTCACGGTCGCCGCCAAGGGCGGCGGCTCGGAGAACAAGTCGAAGTTCGTCATGCTCAATCCGTCGGACTCGATC
>CAZBTE010000344.1:0-2607 GCA_964494665.1 uncultured Limnobacter sp. | reverse complement strand
CCTCGCCGTGCCCGCCGGCGGCGGCGATCGGCCGGTTATAGCCTTCCCAGGTGCCGGTGCTGCCGTTGAGCCTGAGCCAGGCTTCGCGGTCGAAGCGGGGGTTGGGAAACTTGCGGATGCCGAGCGCGCCGGTCGAGGTGCCGAAACGCAGGTCGCAGGCGTCGTGGCGCTGGTCGGCGGGACCATGTACATCGCCGGCCGCGAGTGGCGCGTCGCGGAAGTCGCAGGCCGGGTCGCGGTAGCCGCTGCGTCCGACATACGTGAGGAGTTCCTCGTCGCCGGGACACCAGTCGAGGCCGTAGGTCTCATCCAGGCTCTTCGCCGGGCAGTCGGTGCTGCCGGGTACGCAGCAGGCCGGGTCGTTGATGATGCCCCAGGCGCGGAAGCGGTCGCCGCGCTCGTCGCTGCGCAGCACGCGGAACCAGTCGATCAACACGCCGACGCGTTGCTGGAACACGTAAGTGTGGAAACGCTCGTTGCCCGCGGTGGCCTTGAACCAGATCAGCCGTCCCGCGCACTCGGAAGCGTTCAGCCCTTCCCTGGCGCACGCTTCGTAGTACGGGAGGTCCTGGGCATGAATTTTTGTCGGCGTCGCCGCGGCTGCGTTCGCGGGCGTGTCGGCGAATGCGACGGGGGGTGGCCAGGCCAGCATGGCGGCGATGAGGGCGATGGCCGCCAACAGCACCTGCGATGATGGGCGCATCATGATCGTTCTCCTGCACGGTTCGAGCGGCAGGGACGAAGGCGCCCGCGTCGGGACGCCCGCAGGGACGCGCTGTGAAGATCCGCGGGCACGACTCCACCCCGTTCTGCACTTTGCGCAGCGACGCTCTCTGTCGGTTCCGGGCGCGCATTACCGCGTGTCCGCGGCGCGCGCTCCATTCATTTGTGGTACTTCCGTGATAGCAGGAAAGCCGGCATTTGCAAACCGCGCAAGGCGCTCATGCGCAGTGCCGGGGGCGCAGAAAACAAGACGCCCCGCGGGCAGAGCCGGCGGGGCGTTTCCTGTTCGGACAACCTGCAATCAGGCGGCGTCGGCCTTGGCTGCACGCTTGCGGTCGGTTTCCTTCAGGTGGCGCTTGCGCAGGCGGATGTTCTTGGGCGTGATCTCGACCAGTTCGTCATCGGCGATGAACTCGATCGCGGATTCCAGCGTGAGCTGGATCGGCGTGATCAGGCGCACGGCCTCATCGGTACCGGAAGCGCGCACGTTGGTGAGCTGCTTGCCCTTGATCGGGTTCACCACGAGGTCGTTGTCACGCGTGTGGATGCCGATGATCATGCCTTCGTACAGGGCTTCGCCCGGGCTCACGAACATGCGGCCGCGGTCCTGCAGGTTCCACAGCGCGTAGGCCACCGCGTCGCCGTCGTTCTGCGAGATCAGCACGCCGTTGCGGCGCTCGGCCATCGGGCCGGCCATCGGGCCGTAGTCGTCGAAGACGTGGCTGGCGAGGCCGGTGCCGCGGGTCATGGTGAGGAACTCGCCCTGGAAGCCGATCAGGCCGCGCGCCGGGATGCGGTATTCGAGGCGCACGCGGCCCTTGCCGTCCGGCTGCATGTCCTGCAGCTCACCGCGGCGACGGCCGAGCTCTTCCATGACGCCGCCCTGGTGGTCCTCCTCGACGTCGACGGTGAGCAGCTCGTAGGGCTCGCACTTGACGCCGTCGATTTCCTTGTACACCACGCGCGGCCGGCCGACGGCGAGTTCGTAGCCTTCGCGACGCATGTTCTCGAGCAGGATGGTGAGGTGCAGTTCGCCGCGGCCGGACACCTCGAACACGTCCGAGTCGCCGGTATAGGTCACGCGCAGGGCGACGTTCTTGAGCAGCTCCTTTTCCAGGCGCTCGCGGATCTGGCGGCTGGTGACGTACTTGCCTTCGCGACCGGCCAGCGGCGAGGTGTTGACCATGAAGTTCATCGTCAGCGTCGGCTCGTCGACCGCGATCGGGGTCATGCCCTCGAGGCAATCCGGGTCGCACAACGTGACGCCGATGTTGACCTGCGGGATGCCGGCGATCAGCACGATGTCACCGGCCTCGGCCAGCTCCGACGGTTTGCGCTCCAGCCCCTCGAAGGTGAGGATCTGGCTGACCTTGCCCTTGCCACGGTTCTCGTCGCCATACATGACCACGACTTCCTGGTTCGGACGCACACGGCCACGCTTGATGCGGCCGATGCCGAGCTGGCCCATGTAGGTGGAGTAGTCGAGCGAGCAGACCTGGATCTGCAGCGGACCGTTGGCGTCGACTTCAGGCGCCGGCACGTGCTCGAGGATGGCCTCGAACAGCGGGCGCATGTCGACGCGCTCGTCTGTTTCGTTGATCACCGCGAAGCCGTTCAGGCCGGAGGCGTAGACCACCGGGAAGTCGAGCTGCTCATCGGTGGCGCCGAGCTTGTCGAACAGGTCGAAGGTGTGGTTGATCACCCAGTCGGTGCGGGCGCCGGGGCGGTCGATCTTGTTGACGACGACGATCGGCTTGAGGCCCAGCGCGAGCGCCTTGCGGGTCACGAAGCGGGTCTGCGGCATCGGACCTTCCACGGCGTCCACCAGGAGCAGCACGCTGTCGACCATCGACAGCACGCGCTCGACCTCGCCGCCGAAGTCGG
>CAZBTE010000343.1:0-2617 GCA_964494665.1 uncultured Limnobacter sp. | reverse complement strand
GCAAGGTGTACGTGCTGCCCAAGCACCTCGACGAGAAGGTCGCGCGGCTGCAGCTGAAGAAGCTGGGCGCGATGCTCACCGAGCTCACTGCGGAACAGGCGAGCTACATCGGCGTGCCGGTCGAGGGGCCCTACAAGCCCGATTCCTATCGATACTAGCGTGGCCGATACGGCGCGCGCGCTGCCGTCGCGGCGCGCCGCCTGCGCCGGAACCCTCGCAATGCGTGCCGATCGACTGCTCGTCGCACGCGGCCTGGCCGCGTCGCGCGAGCGCGCTCGCGAGCTGATCGAGGCCGGCGCGGTCAGCATCGGCAGCGGCGCGCAGCGCGAGCTGCTGCGCAAGCCGTCCACCGAACTGGACGAGAACGTGCCGCTCGAAGTCGCCGCCGGTGCGGCGCTGCGCTACGTCTCTCGCGGTGGCCTGAAGCTCGCCGGCGCGCTCGGGCACACCGGCATCGACGTGCGCGACCTCGTGTGCCTGGACCTCGGCCAGAGCACCGGCGGCTTCACCGACTGCCTGCTGCAGGCGGGGGCGCGACGGGTGGTCGGCGTGGACGTCGGCCACGGGCAGCTGCACCCGCGGCTGCGCGACGATGCGCGCGTGCACGCGTTCGAAGGCGTCAACGTGCGCTCGCTCGATCCGGCGCGGCTCGGCGCCGCGTACGTCGCGCCCGGATTCGATCTGGTGGTGGCCGACCTCAGCTTCATCTCGCTTTCGCACGCACTGGCGCCTGCCTTCGCGCTGGCGCGCCCCGGGGCGCGCCTCATCGCGCTGGTCAAGCCGCAGTTCGAGCTCGGGCCGGGCGGCGTGGACCGGCGCGGCGTCGTGCGCGACGCGGGGCGCTTCGACGCAGTGCAGGCCGCGGTGCGCCGTGCCGCAGCAGATGCCGGCTGGAGCGTCGACGACTGGTTCGAGAGCCCGATCCGCGGCGGTGACGGCAACCGCGAATTCTTCCTGTGCGCACGAAAATGACCCTCTCCAAAGACATCGCGCTGAGCTTCGAGTTCTTCCCGCCCAACACCAGCGAAGGCATGGGCAAGTTGCGCGACGTGCGCGCGCGCCTGGCCGCGTTCGAGCCGCACTTCTACAGCGTCACCTACGGTGCGGGCGGCGCCACGCGCGACAAGACGCTCGCCACCGTGCTGGAGATCGCCGCCGAGGGCCGGCCGGTCGCTCCTCACCTGTCGTGCATCGGCGCCACGCGCGAGTCGGTGCGCGAGCTGCTGGCGCTGTACCGCTCGCACGGCATCCGGCGCCTGGTGGCGCTGCGCGGCGACCTGCCCTCGGGCACGCGCGAAGCGGGCGAGTTCCGCTACGCGAGCGACCTGGTGGCTTTCGTGCGCGCCGAATGCGGCGACTGGTTCCACATCGAGGTGGCGGCCTATCCCGAAACCCACCCGCAGGCGCGCAGCCCGCGCGACGACCTCGCCGCGTTCGCCGGGAAGGTACGCGCCGGCGCGAATTCGGCAATCACGCAGTACTTCTTCAACGCCGATGCGTACCTGCGCTTCCGCGACGACGCACACCGCCTCGGCGTGACCGTGCCGATCGTGCCGGGCATCATGCCGATCGGCAACTTCGTGCAGCTGGCGCGCTTCTCCGACGCCTGCGGCGCCGAGATTCCGCGCTGGATCCGCCTGCATCTGGCGAGCCTGGGCGACGACACCGAGGGCATCCGCACGTTCGGCGTCGAGGTGATCTCGGCGATGTGCCGCCGGCTGCTCGCCGAAGGCGCGCCGGGGCTGCACTTCTACACGCTGAACCAGAGCGCGATCACGGTGCGCATCCTCGAAGCGATCGGCGGCTGACCCGCCGGCTCGTGCGCCGGTTCGTGCGCCGGCCGGCAGCCGACGCGCGGCAGGCGGGCGAGCCGCCGATGGCGGTCGTGAGTCCGTTCGTCGGGTCCTGTTGCCGGCGTCCCCACGCCGGCCGGAGCCCCCGTGGCAGCGCCCTGCGGGCGTAGCTACCATGAGCCGAACCGTTCCAGGCGCCCGCCGGCGCCGCCCTCTCAGAACACGATGCCAGTCGCTCCGCCCGTCTCCGGCGCTCTCCCGGCCGCGCGCTACCAGATCCCGGCTGAAAGCCTTCAGTACGGGATGTACGTGGCCGAACTCGATCGCCCGTGGCTCGACACGCCGTTCCTTCTGCAGGGCTTTCGCATCGACAGCCAGATCGAGCTGGAGACGCTGCGCCGCTATTGCCGCTACGTCTACGTCGATCCCGAGCTCTCCGATGCCGGCCTGGCCGAGGCGATCCGCACTGCCGAGCTGACCGAGACGCCGTTCGATCCGCCGGCCGGACCACGCGGCGCCGGCCCGCTGCGTTTCGACACGGTGCTCGACGAGCCGCTCACCCGCGCCAGCCGCGCCACGCGGCCGGTGCGCATCCGCTCCGACCTGAAGATCAGCAACCAGACGCGCGAGCGTTTCCGGCGCTTCATCAAGGCGACTGCCGTGAGCCCGGAAGCGACCGACTCGCGCCCGACGCTGGCCGGCCGTGCTTTCGACTGGCTGCGCGGCCTGGCGGGCCATGACCCCGACGCAGAGGCGGTACGCGACTCGCTGGCGCGCGCGCGCAGCGCGATCCGCGACCAGCTGCCGCCCGAAGCGAGGCTGCG
>CAZBTE010000342.1:0-2620 GCA_964494665.1 uncultured Limnobacter sp. | reverse complement strand
TCCGCCTGTCGATCGGTGAGCCGCAGCACCCCACGCCCGGCTTCATCCGCCAGACACTGGCCGATAACCTCGGCGGGCTGGCGAGCTACCCGGCCACCCTTGGCACCGACGCCCTGCGCGGCGCCATCGGTCACTGGCTCGAGCGCCGCTACGGCCTGCCGAAGATCGACCCCGCGACCCAGGTGATCCCGGTGGCCGGTACGCGCGAGGCCTTGTTCGCCTTTGCCCAGTGCGTGGTCGATGGCACCCGGCCCGCGGCCAAGGTGCTGTGCCCGAACCCTTTCTATCAGATCTATGAGGGGGCGGCGCTGCTCGCCAATGCCGAGCCGGTCTTCATCAACAATCTGCCGGAGAACGGCTTCGGCTCCGACTTCAGTGCCATTGACGAGGCCACCTGGCGCGACGTGCAGCTGGTGTACGTGTGCTCGCCCGGCAATCCGACCGGACGCCTGCTCACGCTGGAAGAATGGAAGACGCTGTTCGAACTGTCCGATCGCCACGGTTTCGTGATCGCCGCGGACGAGTGCTACTCCGAGATCTACTTCGACGACGAGGCCAAGCCGATCGGCGGGCTCGAGGCGGCCTGGCGGCTGGGGCGTACCGATTTTCGCAACGTGGTGATGTTCTCCAGCCTGTCCAAGCGCTCGAACGTGCCCGGCATGCGCTCGGGTTTCGTCGCCGGCGACGCCCGCATCCTGAAGGACTTCCTGCTCTATCGCACCTACCAGGGCTGCGCGCTCAACCCCGCGGTGCAGGCGGCCTCGGTGGCAGCCTGGAACGACGAGGAGCACGTCGAGGAAAACCGCCGCCTGTACCGCGACAAGTTCGCGCGCATCACGCCGATGCTCGCGCCCTACCTGCCGGTGGCGCTGCCCGATGCAGGCTTCTACTACTGGGTTCGCACCCCGCTGCCCGACACCGAGTTCGCCCGCCGTCTGCAGGCTGAATATAATGTGACCGTCCTGCCCGGCAGCTATCTCGCACGCGAAGCACATGGCGTCAACCCTGGCGCCGGCTTCGTCAGAATCGCGCTGGTCGCCGACACCCACGAATGTGTCGAGGCGGCCGAGCGCATCATCGATTTCTGCAAAACCCTCTGAGAGAGAATCCCCCAATGCACGCTCTGCAACAGATCATCGACGACGCCTTCGAAAACCGTGCCAGCCTGTCGCCCGCCTCGGCCCCGGCCGAGATCCGCGACGCCGTGGAAGAGGTCATCGCCGGCCTGGATGCCGGCACCCTGCGCGTGGCCGAGAAGAAGGACGGCCAGTGGGTGGTCAACCAGTGGATCAAGAAGGCGGTACTGATTTCCTTCCGCCTGCGCGACAACGAAGTCGTCCAGGCCGGTGGCCTGAACTTCTACGACAAGGTCGCAACCAAGTTCGGCGACTACAGCCCCGAGCAGTTCCGCGAAGGCGGGTTCCGCGTGGTGCCGCCGGCCGTCGCGCGCAAGGGCAGCTTCATCGGCAAGAACGTCGTGCTGATGCCCTCCTACGTGAACATCGGCGCCTATGTTGACGAGGGCACGATGGTCGACACCTGGGCAACCGTCGGCTCGTGCGCGCAGATTGGCAAGAACGTGCACCTGTCGGGCGGCGTCGGCATCGGCGGGGTGCTCGAGCCGGTTCAGGCCGGCCCGGTCATCATCGAGGACAACGTCTTCGTCGGTGCCCGCTCCGAAGTCGTCGAGGGCGTGGTCATCGAGGAGAACGCGGTGCTGTCGATGGGCGTGTACATCGGCATGAGCACCAAGATCTACGATCGCGAGACCGGAACGGTCAGCTACGGCCGCGTGCCGGCCGGCGCCGTCGTGGTGCCCGGCAGCCTGCCTTCGGCCTGCGGCAAGTACAGCCTGTACTGCGCCGTGATCGTCAAGAAGGTCGATGCACAGACGCGCGCCAAGACCGCCATCAACGACTTGTTGCGCGGCGCCTGATCCACACCGGGAGTCCGAACGCCATGATTTTCGACAGCCTGTTCACATTGATGGCCGAGAAGAAGGCGTCGGACATCTTCATCACCGCCGGGGCCCCGATCCACATCAAGATCCAGGGCCACACCATGCCGATCAACCAGCAGGTCATGGACCCGCTGATGATCCAGCGCATGATCCACGAGGCGATCACGCCCTCGCAGGTGGCCGTGCTCGAGCGCGACCGGGAGCTGAACCTGTCCTTTGGTCGCCGCGACCTGGGCAACTTCCGGGTGAACGTGTTCTGGCAGCGCAACTCGATGGCCGTGGTGGTGCGCTATATCCAGAGCGACATCCCCACAGTCGAGGCGCTCGGCCTGCCTGCGGTGCTAACCGAGGTGGTGATGGACAAGCGCGGATTGATCCTCGTGGTCGGCGCCACCGGATCGGGCAAGTCGACCACGCTGGCGTCCATGCTCGATCACCGCAACCGCAACCGTAGCGGCCACATCCTCACCGTCGAGGATCCGATCGAGTACCTGTTCAAGCATAGAAAGTCGGTGGTAAACCAGCGCGAGGTGGGTATCGATACACTGAGCTGGACCGAGGCGCTGCGCAATGCCATGCGCCAGGCGCCCGACTGCATCCTGATTGGCGAGATCCGTGACCGCGAAACCATGCAGGCGGCGATCTCCTACTCCCAGACCG
>CAZBTE010000341.1:0-2648 GCA_964494665.1 uncultured Limnobacter sp. | reverse complement strand
CGCCAGCGGCAGGATCAGGAACTGCGGGAAGATCACGCCCTTGATGATCTCGTTGGCCAGTGCGGCCCGGCGCTGGAGCGTCTCGCCCACCTGGACCAGCATCCACCGGCCGCTGCCCTCCGCGGCCGTGCCGGGCATCGGAACGTGCGTGTACGCGACCCGCAGTTCATCGCGGCGCAGCGCGGCATTGCGCAACTTCACCCGGCCGACCTCCGGAAAGTCGTACAGGCCGGGTCGCGGGAGGTCGGCCTCGCCTGCGAGGCGCTCCCCGTCCACGCCCAGCACCTGGAAGTAGACCTTGCTGCCGTCGTCCGTGCGCAGCAGGTGGCCGGCGGTCTCACCCAGCGGCACGGCGCGCGGCTCGCTCGCGACGATGCGCACGTGCTCGGCCAGCATCGTGGTGCGGTCGACCAGCGAGCGGTCGAACGGCACGTCGGCGAGCGAGCGGGCGACGAGGAAGGTCACCGCCACCGACAGGGGCCACAGCAACAGCAGTGGCGCGAACATCAGGTCGAGGATCTCGCCGAACAGCGAACGCTGCTCGTACGGCGTCACCGGGCCCGAGCGCGTGCGCGTCCTGCGCAGGCGCGTCGGGACGCGCGTCGGCGTCTCGCGCGTGGCGAGCAGGTCGGCGAATACCGAAGGCGGATGTTCCGACGGTTTCATGCCGGTGCGTCCGTTTCGTGCGGGCGCTCCAGGCAGTAACCGAGGCCACGAACCGTCGCGATGCGGATGCTGCCGCCTTCGAGCTTGCGGCGCAGCCGGTGCACGTAGACCTCGATTGCGTTGAGGCTGATCTCGTCGCCCCATTCGCACAGGTGGTCGACGATCTGCTCCTTGCTCACGAGCCGCCCCAGGCGCTGCAACAGCACTTCGAGCAGGCCCACCTCGCGTGCCGACAGCTCGAGCGGGTGCTCGTCCAGGAACGCGGTGCGGCTCACCTGGTCGAACGACAGCGGCCCGCAGCGCAGTTGCGTGCTGCCGCTGCCCATCCTGCGGCGCACCAGCGCGCGCACACGCGCCTCGAGCTCCGAAAGCGCGAACGGCTTGGCCATGTAGTCGTCGGCGCCGAGGTCCAGGCCGCGTACGCGCTGCTCCACCGAGTCGGCGGCCGTGAGGATCAGCACCGGCACGGAGTCGTTGCGCGCGCGCAGCCGCTTGAGGACATCGATCCCCGACATGCCCGGCAGGCCGAGGTCGAGGATCAGCAGGTCATAGGGCTGCGTCGTCAGCGCGGTGTCCGCTTCGTTGCCCGTGCCGACGTGATCGACCGCGTAGCCGGTGCCCCGCAGCGAGCGCGACAGGCCGTCGGCCAGATCGTGATCGTCTTCGGCGAGAAGGATGCGCATGGGATCCAATCGTGGCCGCCAGGGCAGGCGGCATTGCGGGCAAGTGTAGCGCCAGCCGACGGCGGGGTGCGCCGGCCTCAGCCGGGCGCAAGCGCCGCGCGCAGCGCGTCGCGCGTCGTTCGTGCCGCCGCGGCGGCGACCGGCGCGAAGTCTTCGCCGCTGCCGGCATACAGGATGGCGCGCGAGGAATTCACCAGCATGCGCGGCCCGCCGGCACGCGCGGTGGCCTCGACGTCGCCGCCCTGCGCGCCGACTCCGGGCACCAGCAGCGGCATGTCGCCGACGAGCGCGCGCACGCGCGCCAGTTCAGCGGGAAAGGTGGCGCCGACCACCAGGCCGAGCTGGCCACCCCGGTTCCACGGTCCGGCGGCAAGCCGTGCCACGCGCTCGAACAGCTTCTCGCCGCCGACGTCGAGCGCCTGCAGGTCGGCTCCGCCCGGATTGGACGTGCGGCACAGCAGGAACACCCCGCGATCGCGCCAGCCGAGCCAGGGTTCGATCGAATCGAAGCCCATGTACGGATTCACCGTGACCGCGTCGGCGCCATAGCGCTCGAAGGCTTCGCGCGCGTACTGCTCGGCGGTCGCGCCGATGTCGCCGCGCTTGGCATCGAGAATTACGGGCTTGCCCGGGTGCTCGCGGTGCACGTGCGCGATCAGCGCTTCGAGCTGTTCCTCGGCGCGCGCCGCTGCGAAGTAGGCGATCTGCGGCTTGAAGGCGCAGGCGAAGGGCGCCGTCGCGTCGACGATGGCGCGGCAGAACTCGAAGACGGCGTCGGGGCGGGCGGCCAGGTGCGCGGGCAGGCGTGACGGGTCCGGATCGAGGCCCACGCACAGTACGGAATCCGCCTCCCGCCAGGCTGCCTGCAACGACGCAACGAAACTCACGGCGCGTTTCCGATCCGCGGTACAGGCAGTGGTGCCGATGCGGGTCAGCCGGCCAGCGGCGCCTCGTCCTCGAACCGGTCCTGCGGCGACACCGCCACCGCATCGGCGCCGGCCGAAAAGGCGCAGCCCGGATAGTGGCGCAGCATGTCGTCGCGCACCTGTTGCAGCGGCAGGTCGGACCAGGTGCCGTGGTCGGCCAGGTACTGCATGTGCAGGCGGCCGCTTGCGTCGTGCTCCTGGTACAGCGCGTCTTCGCGGCCGTCGAAATCGGTGGGGCGCACGCCGAAGCGCTCGCACAACTCGATGTTGAAGGCCGGCACCGCCTTGACCCAGCGGCCGTCGAGCAGCAGGGCCGTATAGCCGTGGTCGTAGAAGATGTCGACGCCGCCCATGCGTGCGCGCAGCTTCTCGG
>CAZBTE010000340.1:0-2695 GCA_964494665.1 uncultured Limnobacter sp. | reverse complement strand
GACAAGGTGTCGCAGGGCTCGGTGGTGCTGGAGCTGGAGGTCGAGGCGCAGGCAGAAGCAAAGGCCGGGCAGGCGGCGCCGAAGCCGCAAGGAGAGCCGACCGCGGGCGCGCCGCCGGCCGCTCCTGCAGCACCCGCCGCGACCGCCACCGCCACGACCGCCACGACCGCCGAGTCCGGGGCGAAGCCCGGTGCCGCAGCGCGCGACGCCGACATCCGCTGCGGCGTGCTCGTGCTCGGTGGCGGCCCCGGAGGGTACTCGGCGGCGTTTCGCGCCGCCGACCTCGGACTGGACACCGTGCTGGTCGAGCGTTACGCGACACTGGGCGGGGTGTGCCTGAACGTGGGTTGCATTCCGTCGAAGGCGCTGCTGCACGTCGCGGCGGTGATCGACGAAGCCAGGCATTTCGCGAAGAGGGGTGTCGAGTTCGGCGAACCGCGCATCGACCTCGACCGCCTGCGCGCGCACAAGGCAGCGGTGGTGGGCAAGCTCACCGGCGGGCTGGCGGGCATGGCGAAGTCGCGCAAGGTGCGGGTCGTGCGCGGCTATGGGCACTTCCTCGACGCCAACCATGTCGAGGTCGAGCTGACCGACGGCGATGGACAGGACAAGACCGGCGAGACGAAGGTGGTGCGCTTCGAGCAGGCGATCGTCGCGGCCGGCTCGATGCCGGCGCGCCTGCCGTTCCTGCCCGAGGATCCGCGCATCGTCGACTCGACCGGCGCCCTGGAGTTGCCGTCGGTGCCGAGGCGGATGCTGGTGATCGGCGGCGGCATCATCGGCCTGGAGATGGCCACCGTGTATTCCACGCTGGGCGCGCGCATCGACGTGGTCGAGATGCTAGACGCGTTGATGGCAGGTGCCGATCGCGACCTGGTCAGGACGTGGCAGAAGCACAACCAGCAGCGCTTCGACCGCGTGATGTTGCGCACGAAGACGGTTCGCGCCGAAGCCGGCGACGACGGGATCACGGTGTGGTTCGAGGGCGAGAACGCGCCCGCCGAGCCGCAGCGCTACGACCTGGTGCTGAGCGCGGTCGGGCGCGCGCCCAACGGCCGCAAGATCGGCGCCGAGCATGCCGGCATCGAAGTCGACGAGCGCGGTTTCATCGGCGTCGACCGCCAGATGCGCACCAGCGTGCCGCACATCTTCGCGATCGGCGACATCGTCGGCCAGCCGATGCTCGCGCACAAGGCGACGCACGAAGGGCACGTCGCGGCCGAGGCCGCCGCCGGCGAGAAGAGCTTCTTCGACGCACGCGTGATCCCATCGGTCGCCTACACCGATCCCGAGATCGCATGGGTCGGGCTGACCGAGGACGAAGCGCGCGCGCGCGGCGTTGCGATCGGCAAGGCGTCGTTCCCGTGGACCGCGTCGGGCCGCGCGATCGCCAACGGCCGCGACGAAGGGTTCACGAAACTGCTGTTCGACGAGCAGACGCACCGCATCGTCGGCGGGGCGATCGTCGGCACGCACGCGGGCGACATGATCGGCGAGATCGCGCTCGCCATCGAGATGGGCGCCGACGCGACCGACATCGGCCGCACGATCCACCCGCATCCGACGCTGGGCGAGTCGATCGGGCAGGCCGCCGAAGTGTTCGAGGGCACCTGCACCGACCTGCTGCCCAAGCGCAAGCGCTGAGCGCAGGCGCACTGCGGCGTCGTGGCGGGCCTTGCCCGCAGGGGCACGGTCCCGTTTACACTTCGGCATGTCCCGTTACCGGGCATGACTGTCGTTACCCCGGGCCGTATGGTGTCGGCCCATCATCAACGAACTCTGGAGCACCACACGATGGATCGACGTACCGTGATCAAGAATGCCGGGATGGCAGGCATCCTGGCCGCAGGCGTGGCACCTGCAGTGCACGCGCAGGAGTCCGTGCGCTGGCGCCTCGCCACGAGTTTTCCGAAAGCGCTCGAGACCCTGCACGGGTGCGCGGTGAAGTTCTCCGAAACCGTCAAGGATCTTTCGGGGGGCAAGTTCGAGGTGTCGGTGCATCCGGCGGGCGAGTTGATTCCGGCATTCGGCATCGTCGATGCGCTGGCTAGCGACTCGATCGAGATGGGTGAAACGGCCGCCTACTACTACACCGGCAAGGATCCGTCGTTCGCGTTCAGCTGCGCAGTTCCGTTCGGCCTGACTGCCAACCAGAACCTGACCTGGAAGGAGCAGGGCAACGGGCGCAAGCTGCTCGACGAGGTGTTCGACAAGTACAACTTCTTCACGCTGAGCGCGCTGAACACCGGCACCCAGATGGGCGGCTGGTACCGCAAGGAGATCAAGTCGCCCGAGGACCTCAAGGGATTGAAGATGCGCCTCGGTGGCGGCGTGTTCGGCGAGTCGATGGCCAAGCTGGGGGTGGTGGCGCAGAACATGCCCGGTGGCGAGGTGTACCAGGCCCTGGAGAAGGGCACGCTCGATGCAGCGGAATTCGTCGGTCCCTACGACGACGAACGGCTCGGCTACAGCAAGGTGACCAAGTTCTACTACTACAACGCGTGGTGGGAAGGCGGGGCGGATCTCGATTTCTTCATCAACAAGAAGGCGTTCGCCAAGCTGTCGCCGTCCAACCAGGCCATCGTGCGGGCCGCGGCGGCCGTGGCCTACAACGACGGCACGACCAAGTACATGGCGCTCAACCCGCCGGCGCTCAAGCGCATCGTGGCCAGCGGCATCCAGTTCAAGCCGTTCC
>CAZBTE010000339.1:0-2696 GCA_964494665.1 uncultured Limnobacter sp. | reverse complement strand
GACCACGGTGTCGATCGCGTTCTTCGCCTTGTACTTGTCCTCGCGCGCCAGCACGGTGAACAGCAGTTCGCGCGTGGGCCGCGCGAGCCCGAAGTTGCCAACCCGCCGTGCCACCTGCGCGCCGACCAGCACCGCGATCACCGGCGCCAGCGCGAGCGCCGCGAAGCCGATCGTCGACAGTATCGGCAGCACCGACGCAGTGACGGCCACTCCGAAGCGGCGCAGCACGCGCGCGGTCAGGAACAGCTGCACCAGTAGCGTCAGCGTGTTCACCGCGAGGTCGACCGAGCCGAAGAAGCGTGTGCGTGCCGTACGGTCGGAGAAGTACTGGCTGGCGATGCTCGCCTGCTCGAAGTAGAGCAGGGTGGAGGTGATCGAGAAGAGCAGCATGTACAGGCAGATGCCCAGCAGGTACGGCGAGCGCACCGCGTGCACGAGCCCGGCCCAGACGCTGCCGCCGATCGGCTGTTGTTCGGCGTCGGTTGCGCCCGGCCGCGCGAGTGCCTCCGACAGGCGCGACAACCGGCGCACGCAGACGATCGCCAGCAGCAGCAGCGCGATCGACGCGAACAGCAGGCGTGTCGTGCCCAGCCCCTGCACCAGCGTCACGGTGAGGCTCGAACCGGTGATCGCCCCGATGGTGGCGCCCGCGGCCAGGAAGCCGAACAGGCGCTTGCCCTGTTCGGGGTCGAACACGTCGACCATCAGCGCCCAGAACACCGACACGACGAACAGGTTGAACACCGACACCCAGACGAAGAACGCGCGGCCGAGCCAGACCTGCGCCGTTTCCGGCACCAGTGCGAACGCCGCGGCGAACGCGAGCAGGTTGACCGCGAAGAAGAGGTAGGTGACGGTGATGAATCGCTGGCGCGGCATGCGCCGCACCAGCGCGGCGAAGGCCGGGTTGAGCGCCAGCATCGCCAGCAGCGTGGCGCTGAACAGCCACTGCAGGTTCCCGACACCGCCCTGCACGCCCATCTCGTCGCGGATCGGGCGGATCACGTAGTAGGCCGACAGCAGCGAGAACACCAGCAGCCACGACCAGCCGACCAGCGCGATCTCGTGCGGCTGCACCGCGCACAGCCGGCCGATCAGCCGGTGCGCCGGGTGGATGCGCGGCGGCGTGGCGCCGGTCGCGGGCTCAGGCGGCATCGACGAGGCCATCCGACAGGATGAGCGCGATCAGCGCCTCGCCGTAGGCTTCGAGCTTCTTCGCGCCGACTCCGCTGATCGCACCGAGCGCGTCGACCGACGCCGGGCGCTCGCCCGCGATCGCCCGCAGCGTTGCATCGTGAAAGATCACGTAGGGCGCCACGCCGCGCGCCGCCGCCACGGTGCGGCGCCATTCGCGCAGCCTTTCGAACAGCACCGCGACTCGCGGATCGCCCGCGTCGTGCGTGGCGGCCTCTGCGTGCGCTGCGCGGCGCGTACGCCTTCCGGCGTCCGCCTTCGGCCGGCGCATCTGCAGCCGGCGCGTCCCGCGCAGCACTTCGCGGCTCGCTTCGGTGAGCACCAGCACCTGGTGGCGCGCGTGGTCGACGGCGACCAGTTCCTGCGCGATCAGCTGGCGCAGCACCGCACGCCACTCGGTTTCCGACAGCTCGGCGCCGATGCCGAAGGTGCTCAGCGACTCGTGACCGTAGCGGCGCACGCGCTCGCTCGCCTGTCCCCGCAGCACGGAGATGATGTGCTGTGCGCCGAAGCCGAAGCCGCTCGCCTGGCGCACGCGATAGATGCACGACAGCAGCTTGCGCGCGGGCTCGGTGGCGTCCCACGGCTCGGGCGGATCGAGGCAGTTGTCGCAGTTGCCGCACGGTGCGCTCGTCTCGCCGAAGTACGCGAGCAGGCGCACGCGCCGGCAGTCGATCGTCTCGGCCAGCCCGAGCATCGCGTCGAGCTTGGCGCTCGAGACGCGCTTGTACGCGTCGTCGGCCTCGGACTGCTCGATCAGGCGACGTTGCTGCACCACGTCGGCAAGCCCGTACGCCATCCACGCCTGTGCAGGCTCGCCGTCGCGGCCGGCACGGCCGGTCTCCTGGTAGTAGCCCTCGACGCTCTTTGGCATGTCCAGGTGCGCGACGAAGCGCACGTCGGGCTTGTCGATCCCCATGCCGAACGCGATCGTCGCCACCATCACCAGGCCGTCCTCGCGCAGGAAGCGTGCCTGGTTTGCGCTGCGTACGGCATTGTCGAGGCCGGCGTGGTAGGGCAGCGCCTCGATGCCCTGCGCCGACAGCCCGCGCGCCACGTCGTCGACCTTCGCGCGCGACGCGCAATAGACGATGCCCGCCTGGCCGGCGTGCTCGCCGGCGATGAAGTCGAGTAGCTGGCGCCGCGGGTCCGTCTTCTCGACGATGCGGTAGCGGATGTTGGGGCGGTCGAAACTGGACACGAACTGGCGCGCCGAGTGCAGCGCCAGCCGCTCGACGATCTCGCGGCGCGTCAGCGCGTCGGCGGTCGCGGTGAGCGCGATTCGCGGCACCGCGGGCCAGCGCTCGTGCAGCACCGCCAGCTGCAGGTACTCGGGCCGGAAGTCGTGGCCCCACTGCGACACGCAATGGGCCTCGTCGATTGCGAACAGCGCCGGCTTCGCTCGCGAGAGCAGGTCCAGGCAGCGCTCGGTGAGCAGCCGCTCGGGTGCGACGTAGAGCAGGTCGAGTTCGCCGGCCAGCACCGCGCGCTCGACCGCCGCC
>CAZBTE010000338.1:0-2697 GCA_964494665.1 uncultured Limnobacter sp. | reverse complement strand
GCTGCGGCTGATCGCGCTGCTCGACCAGGATCCGGACATCGACTCGGTCGCCCACGAATTGCGCCGGCATCCTGCGCTTGCCAAGCCGCTGCTGCGCCAGGTCAACTCCAGTGCGGCCGGCCGGCGCCGGGTCGACTCGATTGCCACGGCGATCGCGCTGGTCGGTCTGCAGCAGATCCGGCGCTGGGCGCAGCTGTTGCTCTATGCCGGCGACGAAGGGCGCTCGATGCATGCCGATCCGCTGGTGCAGCAGGTCGGCGTTCGTGCGCGCATGATGGAACTGCTGGCGCAGCGCTGGCGACCCCAGGATCCCCGGTTCGGCGACCAGGCGTTCCTGACCGGGATGCTGTCGCGGATCGACGTGTTGTTCGGCATGCCGCTGCACGAGGCGCTCGACGGCATGCCCCTGACAAAAAGCGTGTTCAACGCCCTGCTCGAGCGTACCGGGCCGCTCGGGCTCCTGCTGAGCGTGTGCGAAGCGCGCGAGTGCGCCGATCTCCCGGCGCTGGAAGCGCTGTGCCGTGAAATGGGCGACTTCGACGTGTCGCAGATCGCACTCGTCGAAAGCGCGGCCGCGGCGTGGACGATTTCGCAGACCGATCCGGCTGCCGGGCAACGCGAGCGGCATGACCAGGTTCATTCGGTCGCGTGAACGCCAATTCTGAAAACAGTGTTATCGATTTGTCCGATTTCCTTCGTGGATATATTCTTGTAATTCAATCCCGCTCATTCTCACGAAGGAAATGACTTGGCGAAATCGCTTTCGCAACTCGAGGCCCAAATCCGGAAACTCCAGCGGCAAAGAGATGCATTGAAAAGAAAGGAAATCGCAGGGGTCGTCCAGCGCATTCGGACAGCGATCGACTTCTACGGCCTCACTGCATCGGACCTGGGTTTCCGCAACGGCTCCGGCAAGCCGCGTTCGAACGGCAAGGCGGGAAGCGCGAATCGCAAGGGTGGTCGCGCCGCTTCCGTCGTACGGTTTCGCGACGAGGCCGGCAACACCTGGTCGGGCCGCGGGCGGCGCCCGCACTGGTTCGTGGCCGCGCTGCAGACGGGAAAGACCGAAGCGGAGCTCGCGGTCAAGCAGTGACGCGCCGAGTCGGCGCGGCAATGCGCAGCCGCCGACTCACTCGACGGTCACCGACTTGGCCAGGTTCCTCGGCTTGTCCACGTCGGTGCCGCGCGCCAGCGCCGCGTGATAGGCCAGCAGCTGCAGCGGCACCACGTGCAGGATCGGCGACAGCGGCCCTGCGTGATCGCACAGGTTGATGATGTTGATGCCGTCGCTGGGCTCGATGCGCGAGTCGTGGTCGGCGAACACGAACAGCTCGCCGCCACGCGCGCGCACTTCCTGGAGGTTCGACTTCAGCTTCTCCAGCAGCGCGTCGTTGGGCGCCACCACCACCACCGGCATCTCGTGATCGACCAGCGCCAGCGGCCCGTGCTTGAGCTCGCCGGCCGCGTAGGCCTCGGCGTGGATGTAGGTGACTTCCTTGAGTTTCAGCGCGCCTTCGAGGGCAATCGGGTAGTGCAGGCCGCGGCCGAGGAACAGCGCGTGCTGCTTGGGCGCGAAACGGTTGGCCCAGTGGCGCACTGCGGGCTCGCATTCGAGCACGCGCACGAGCGCCGCCGGCAGGTGGCGCAGTTGCGCGAGCAGCTCCTGCTCGCGCGCGGGCGCGAGGCGGCGACGCTGCTTGGCCAGTACCAGCGTGAGCACGAACAGCGCTGCGAGCTGCGTGGTGAACGCCTTGGTCGACGCCACGCCGATCTCCGGGCCGGCACGGGTGAGGAAGCGCAGCCGGCTCTGCCGGATCAGCGCCGACTCGGGCACGTTGCAGATCGCGAGGGCGTCGCGCAGGCCGGTCGACTTGGCGTGCTCGAGCGCAGCCAGGGTGTCGGCCGTCTCGCCTGACTGCGAGACCGTGATGACGAGCGTGTTCGGCAGCGCCACCGAATCGCGGTAGCGGTACTCGCTGGCGATCTCCACCGTCGTGGGCAGCCTGGCAATCGATTCCAGCCAGTACTTCGCAACGCATCCGGCGTGGTAGCTGGTGCCGCACGCGAGGATCAGCACCTGTTCGGTGCGCGTGAGGATTCCTTCGGCCTCGGCGCCGAACAGCCCCGCCGACAGCGACGACGCGTTGGCCACCATCTCGAGCGTGTTGGCGATGGCGCCCGGCTGCTCGAAGATCTCCTTCTGCATGTAGTGGTTGTAGTTGCCCAGTTCGATCGCCTCGGCCGAGAGCTGGCTCTCGACGATCGCGCGTTCGGCGGGCCGCCCTTCGCCGTCGACGACCGTGTAGCCGTCGGGCCTGATCTCGACCACGTCGCCGTCGTCCAGGTAGGCGACGAAGCGGGTCACCTGCAGCAGCGCGGAGGTGTCGGAGGCGAGGAAGTTCTCGCCGCGGCCCGAGCCGCCGTTGCCGATGCCGAGCAGCAGCGGCGAGCCCTTGCGCGAGCCCACCACGGTGTTCGGCTCGGCCTTGCTGATCGCGGCGATCGCGTACGCGCCTTCCAGCTCGCGCACGGTGCGCTGTACTGCGTCGAACAGCTTGAGGCCGGCGGCCACGTGGCTGTGGAGCAGGTGCGCGATCACCTCGGTGTCGGTGTCGCTGGCGAACGCGTAGCCGGCCGCCGCGAGGCGCGTGCGCAGCGCCTCGTGGTTCTCGATGATGCCGTTGTGCACCACCGACA
>CAZBTE010000337.1:0-2726 GCA_964494665.1 uncultured Limnobacter sp. | reverse complement strand
GCGGCACGACGCGCGCGCGACCGATGTAGGCGGCCGGGCCGAGCGCCTCGGTGTACACGACGCCGTGGTAGCTGACGTCGGGTTCGTTCAGTCGCTTGAAGCGCGCCTTGTGCTCGGCCCACGGGAACTTGCCGCTGTCGACGATCGCGCCGGCGATGCTGTTGCCGTGCCCGCCGAGGTACTTGGTGAGCGCGTGCACCACGATGTCGGCACCGTGCTCGAACGGGCGGCACAGGTACGGGCTGGGTACGGTGTTGTCGACGACCAGCGGGATGCCGTGCGCGTGCGCGATGTCGGCCAGGGCCTGGATGTCGACCACGTTGCCGAGCGGATTGCCGATCGATTCGCAGAAGATCAGTTTCGTGCGCGCGTCGATCAGTGCGGCGAAGCTCTCGGGCTTCGAGCCGTCGGCGAAGCGCACCTCGATGCCCTGCTGCGGGAAAGTGTGGGCGAACAGGTTGTAGGTGCCGCCGTAGAGCTGGCTGGCCGACACGATGTTGTCGCCCGCCTCGGTGATGGTCTGGATCGCGTAGGTGATCGAGGCCATGCCGGAGGCCAGCGCGAGTGACGCGATGCCGCCCTCGAGCGCGGCGAGCCGCTCCTCGAGCACGTCCTCGGTCGGGTTCATGATGCGCGTGTAGATGTTGCCCGGCACCTTCAGGTCGAACAGGTCGGCGCCGTGCTGTGCGTTGTCGAACGCGTAGGCAACGGTCTGGTAGATCGGCACCGCGACCGCCTTGGTGGTGGGTTCGGGGCTGTAGCCGGCGTGGACGGCGAGGGTTTCGATGCGCATTCGGGCTCCGGTGGATCGTGGGGTTCGGACTGGTAGCCGGCTATTCTGACATCGGGGCCGCGGTGCGGGCCGCACATGTGCGGCGCGTATGAGCAAATTTGGGCGGCAGCGGCGCGCTGGCCTACCAGGCGCCGCCGATCGCCCTGACGAGTCCCACGCTGGCCGACAGGCGCCGGCCGCGCAGGTCGAGCGCGGCACGCTCGCTCTGCAGCACTGCGGTCTGCGCGACGATCACGCTCAGGTACGACACCGTGCCCGCCTTGTACTGCAGCGTCGCGATGTCCAGCGAAGTGCGCGCGGCGGCCAGCGCCTCGCGCTGCACGCGCTCCTGGTCGGCGAGCACGGTCAGGGCGACCAGGTTGTCTTCGACTTCGGCGAAGGCGGCGAGCACCGTCTGTCGGTAGGCGGCGACGGTGGCTTCATGGGCAGCTGACGCCTGCGCGCTGACGGCATCGCGCGCGCCGCCGTCGAACAGGCTCGCCGCCAGCACCGGTCCGAGCGACCACGCGCGGCTGGGCAGCGACAGCAGGTCGGCCAGGCGGCTGGAGCGAAAGCCGCCGTCGGCGGTGAGCGTCAGCGCAGGAAAGTACGCGGCGCGCGCGATGCCCAGCTGCGCATTGGCTGCGGCCACGCGCCGCTCGGCAGCCGCGACATCGGGGCGCCGCTCGAGAAGCGCAGACGGCACGCCGGCCGGCACGATAGGCACCTGGGCCGGCATCGGCGCTTCGGTCAGCGCAAGCTCGGCCGGTGCGCGGCCGGTGAGCAGCGCGAGCGCGTGCTCGAGCTGCGCCCGCGCGACGCTGACTTCGAGCTGCTGCGCTTCGGCGTTCTTCAACTGTGATTCGGCCTGCGCGACGTCGCCGCGCGTGGCCACGCCGGCCGCCACGCGGTTGCGCGTCAGCTCGAGCGAGCGCTGGTACGAGGCGACCGTCTCCGTGAGCAGCTGGCGCTGCGCATCGGCGATGCGCAGCTGGTGGTAGGCCTGTGCGGCCTGGGCCTGCAGCGCCAGGCGCGCTGCTGCCAGGTCGGCGTCGCTCGCGCCGGCGCTCGCTTCGGCCGCCGCCACGTCGCTGCGGACCCGGCCCCACAGGTCGACCTCCCAATCCACCGACGCGTTCAGCCCGTAGGCGTCTACGGTGGTGCCGGCCTGGCGGCCGCGCGTAGCGAACGCGCTGCCTCCGACGAACGGATACAGGTTGGCGCGCGCCGCATCGATCGCGGCGCGCGCCTGGCGGGCCAGCGCTTCGATGCGCCGCAGGTCCTGGTTGTCGGCGTCCACGCGCGCGATCAGCGCATCGAGGACAGGATCGTCGAAGACCTTCCACCACGGCTCACCGTTGCGGACGGCAGCACGCGGCGCGGGCACAGCTTCGGGCGGCAGCGACTTGTACGCGGCGGGCACGGCGAGATCGGGCCGCACGTACTCGGGCGGTGCCGCGCAGGCGGACAGCAGCGCGCACAGCGCGATGGCCGGCAGCAAGCGTGTGCGCCTTGCCGGCCAGGGGGCGTGCAGCGCCTGCACGCCGGGGGGCAGCGGAGTGTGCGGATGCGATTTCATGCGGCGTTCGGAGTCGTCGTGCCCGTCGCGCCCGGCGCGCGCCGCCGGCGCAATCCGCGCACGCGCTGCGCGAGCCGGTCCAGCGCGAGATAGACCACCGGCGTGGTGTAGAGGGTGAGCAGCTGGCTCACCGCGAGCCCGCCGACGATCGCGATGCCCAGCGGCCGGCGCAGCTCCGAGCCCTCGCCGAAGCCGACCGCGAGCGGCACTGCGCCCAGCATCGCGGCCATCGTGGTCATCAGGATCGGGCGCACGCGCAGCCGGCAGGCGCGATGGATCGCGTCGCGCGGCGACAGGCCCTGTTCACGCTGCGCGGCGAGCGCGAAGTCGATCATGATGATCGCGTTCTTCTTCACGATGCCGATCAGCAGCAGC
>CAZBTE010000336.1:0-2727 GCA_964494665.1 uncultured Limnobacter sp. | reverse complement strand
ACTTCCGGCGCACGCGGGCACCGCTGCGCATCGTCGCCACCGACATCGATTCGGGCGAACCGGTGGAATTCGGCTCGCCGGGCTACGATCACATCCCGATCTCGCGCGCCGCGATCGCTTCCAGCGCGGTGCCCGGCCTGTTCGCGCCGGTGCGCATCGGTTCGCGTTACTACCTCGACGGGGCGCTGAACAAGACGGTGCACGCGTCGGTGCCGCTCGAGTTCGGCGTGGGGCTGGTGTTGTGCGTGAACCCGCTGGTCCCGTTCGACGGCGGGCGCGCGCACGCGCGGCGCGTTTCACGCTCGGGCATCAGCACGGTGATGGCGCAGACCATCCGCACCGCCATCCGTTCACGCATGAGCGTCGGACTGGCCAAGTATCGCGCCACCCACCCCGGCTCGGACGTCGTGCTGTTCGAACCGCGCCGCAACGACGCCGAGACGTTCTTCACGAACATCTTCAGCCTGTCGAGCCGGCGCCGGCTGTGCGAGCACGCCTATATGTCGACCCGCGCCGACCTGCTCGAACGGCGTGAACAGCTCGAGCCGGTGCTGCGCGCGCACGGGCTGTCGATCAACGAGGCGGTGCTGAACCACCCGGCCCGCCGGCTGGTGCGCGAGGTGCGCCGCCGCGACGTCCCTGCGCCGCGCACGCGCGCCCAGGCAACGCTCGAGCGGCTGCGGCATACGCTGGACGACCTCGATCGCGCCATCGAGATCGTCGGAGTGCGCCGCTCACGGTAATATCGGGTCGAATCTGCGCCGCGCGCCGCCCGGCCGTGGCACGACCCGATGGAGCGAACATGCAGCGAAAGCGGCCGCGACGAACGCGCGAACGCATCCTCGAGCTTTCGATGCGGCTGTTCAACGATCTCGGCGAGCCGAACGTCACGACGAGCGCGATCGCCGACGAGATGAACATCAGCCCGGGCAACCTCTACTATCACTTCCGCAACAAGGACGACATCGTCAATGCGCTGTTCGAGCAGTTCGAGCGCGAGATCGCGCCGTTGCTCGAAGGGCCGCTGCACAGCGAGACCCATTTCGAGGACGCATGGCTGTTCCTGCACCTGCTGTTCGAGACGATCTGGCGCTACCGCTTCGTCTACCGCGACCTGAACGACCTGCTGTCGCGCAACCGCAAGCTCGAGTTGCGCTTTCGCGCGATCGTCGACCGCAAGACGGCCGCCGCACAGGCGCTGTGCCGCTCGCTGGCGGCCAGCGGCGTGCTGGAGGGCGTGGAACCCGAGATCGACTCGCTTGCAACCAACATGGTGGTGGTCGCCACCTACTGGCTGTCGTTCGAATACATCCGCCATGCGCGCCGCTTCAGCGACCCGCAGTACCAGAGCGCGGCAATGGCACGCGGCGCATTCCAGGTGCTGTCGCTGCTCGCGCCATGGCTGAACGACGAAGGGCGCACGCTGTTCGCCCGGTTGTCGCGCGAATACGTCAGGGACGATGCGGGCGTGAACAGGCCCTGAAGCGAATTGCCCGACCGGAGGAGCCGACGATGGCGAAGTGGACCGCGTTTCCCCATGCCGACACGAACTACGAGTACACGCCCGCGACGCTGAAGAAGCAGTGGGCGCGCCTGCATCGTGGCGACTGCGAGCCGTACCCGAAGGACGACGCGGTGATCGCGGCGTGGATCGACTTCCACGCCGGACGCTTCCAGAGGGCCAGCGAGGCCGGGCTGGACGCAGGGCCGGCCGGCCTGGACGTGGCCAACAAGGCCACCAACATCTACGCCAACTACCTCGAGAAGTCGGAGAAGAAGAAGCTCGATCTGTTCCAGGAGGTCGCCGGACGCTGCGAAGCGCAGCAGAAGTCCGAGCCGAAGAACCCCAACGCGTTCTATCTCTACAGCTACGCCATCGGCCGCTACAGCCAGGGCATCTCGGTCACCAAGGCGCTGGCGCAGGGACTGGGCGGCAAGGTCAGGGACGCGCTCACCCAGGCGATCAAGCTGCAACCGAAGCACGCCGATGCGCACATCGCGCTGGGCGCGTTCCATGCCGAGGTGATCGACAAGGTCGGGGCGATGATCGGCGGGCTGACCTACGGCGCCAAGCGCGAAGAGGGCCTGCGTCTGTTTCGCAAGGCGCTCGAGCTCAATCCCGATTCGGCGATCGCACGCATCGAGTATGCCAACGCGCTGGTCATGCTCGACGGCAAGAAGGCGCTCGAACAGGCCGAGGCGTTGTACGCCGAGGCCGCCGCCAGCGAACCGCTGGACGCGATGGAGCGCCTGGACGTGGAAGTGGCGCGCGAGGAGATCGAATGAGCGAAGCGCACCCGGCGCAGGCGCGCGCCCGGTGAACCTGCACCGGTTGCTGCGCGCGCGCGCGGCCGACGGCCGGCCGCTGCGTATCGGCCTGATCGGGGCCGGCAAGTTCGGCTCGATGTACCTGTCGCAGGCGCGGCGCACGCCCGGCGTGCACCTGGTCGGGGTTGCCGACCTGTCGCCGCCGCGTGCCCGGGCGGCGCTGAAACGGGTCGGCTGGCCGGCCGCAGCGCTCGCCGCGCGCAGCCTCGCCGACGCGGCGCGCAATGGCACCACCCGGGTGCTCGACGACGCGCAGGCGCTGATCTCAGCGCCCGAGATCGAGATCGTGATCGACGCCACCGGACACCCGTCGGCCGGCATCGCGCACGTGCTGGCCTGCTGCGAGCACGGCAAGCACGTCGTGATGGTCAACGTCGAGGCGGACGCACTGGCCGGCCC
>CAZBTE010000335.1:0-2729 GCA_964494665.1 uncultured Limnobacter sp. | reverse complement strand
GCGCTCTACGGCGAGCTGGAATGCCGGTTCGTTGTGCAACTGGTTGTCCCAACCCCGGAAACGTTCGAAGCCGCGCAGCTTGTGCACGAGGTCCTGGGATCGTTCGGCCAGCGACCAGGGCCCGATGATGCCCAGCGTCAATTCGCGGCTGTCGAGCATCTCGTGGCGAGCACCCGATGGATGGACGCGCCGGTTCCATGCCAGACCCAGATACAGCAGCCCCGCATAAGGGCGATCGTCGCGAATCAGATCGGTGCGGTCCTTGTCTTCGGGCGTGTACATGGCCTGCCCGATGCGCATCACCAGGTTTTGCGTCGCCGATTCGACGCTGGCACGCTGCTGAAAACCGGGATCGACCGCGTCCAGAAAACGCACATACAAGCCAAGCGGTCGAGGCAGGCAGTCGGTACGCAGACGGCCTTCGCTGCCTTCGATATCGTGCGAAACCAGCGCCAGCGAAATCCCGTTGGTGTAATTTCGATCGGTGCCGGCGAAGAGGTCGTTCTCCAGTCGAAGCGTGCCTCCGCGCCAGCGCACCGTCTCCTGCGGCGCGCACCCCGCTCGTGCCGTCTCGGACGCTGATTGCGCGGCACGCCCGGCAATCGGGACGAACGCCGCACAGGTGAACAGCAACGCCGCAACGCGCTGCCTCGTCGCAGGCGACGGCGCGCGTCGAGCGAGGCGCGGGCAACCCCTGCTCATGGCAACGCGCTGCGCGATCTACTTCGGCGTGCGTACGGGACAACTGCTGCGACCGAGCAGCCGGTAAGCCGGGCAGCGGCCAGCCAGACCGGTGATCAGCGGCACGAATCCGATCAAGCCCAGCCAGCGCCACGGCGTATCGAGCCAGAACGGCACGCTGAGCAGGATCAGGCCGACGATGATGCGTACAAGACGTTCGGGGTTCGCGACATTCATTTGCATGGCAGTGTCCTTTCAGTGGGTTGGAGCGAGGGACCGCGGTTGCGACCGCGTGCGGATTCAGCATCGGCCTGCGCCCGCGCCTTTCAGTGGGTTGGAGCGAGGGACCGCGGTTGCGACGCCGCCACGGCATCGGCGATGGGGGCTCGAGCGGGATCGTCGGCGACAGCGGCAGGCGCATCCCAGCCGCCGCCCAGCGCCTTGTACAGCGCCACCAGTTGCACGGCGGCCGCGGCGCGGGCGCGCGCGCTCGACGTTTCGGCTTCGTGCAACAGGCGCTCGGTGGCCAGCAGTTCGACGAGCGCGATGTCGCCGGCCGCGAAGCGTGCCTTCGCGTGGCCGTGGCTGCGACGGGTGGCGTCCCGCGCCGTCTGGCGGCGCTGCAGCGTGTCCAGGCTCGCCCGATAGTCGCCCAGCGCACGCTCGGCATCGCCCAGCGCCGCCAATACCGCCTGTTCCCAGGCGAGGGCGGCTTGCCGCGCGGCAGCGTCGCGGGCGCGGATCTCCGCACGCACGCGTCCGCCGTCGAACAGTCGCCAGGAAATCATCGGCAGGATCGAGAAGCGCGTGCTCGAGGCGTCGAACCAGTCGCCGGCGCTCAGTGCCTGGAAGCCGCCGCCGACGCCGATCGACAACTTCGGAAACAGTTCGGCGGTTGCCACGCCGATGTCGGCGGTGCTGGCGGCCAGTTGCCGTTCGGCGGCCAGTACATCGGGCCGGCGACGCAACACGTCTGCTCGCTCGCCCACGGGCAATGCCCGCAGTTCGACGGCGGATCGTTCGAGCACCGGTGACGCGGCATCGAGCAGCGCCAGCTCCTGCTCGGGCGGCGCGCCCAGCAGCACGCCCAGACTCAACACCGCTGCGCGCTGGCGCGCGCGGATGTCGGGCAGCGCGGCGTTGGCGGCGGCCCACTGCGCCTGCGCCGTTTCGATGTCCGCGACAGCGACATCGCCCAGTTCCGCACGTTTGCGCACGAGGTCGACCGTCTGCTGCAGCGTGCGCAGCGTCGCCTGCTGCGTGCGCAACTCGTCCGCGGCGCCCGCGGCGGTGAACCAGGCGCGCGCGACTTCGGCCACGATGCGCATGCGTACGCCCTGCGCGTCGACTTCGCTTGCCTGCAATCGGGCGTCGGCGCCCTCGAGCGCACGGCGCTTCGCACCGAACAGGTCCGCCTCCCAGGCCGCATCGAAGCCCGCATCGAAGATCGTCTGCGTCGCATCCAGGCCGGGAATCGAACCCACCGGCAACGGTCCGTTCTCGCTTTGCCGGCGCCGGTTGACGCTCGCGCCCGCGCCGACGGCCGGCGCCCGGTCACCGGCGACGCGATCACGCAGCGCGCGTGCCTCGTCGATGCGTGCGCCCGCCCGGCGCAGGTCGAGGTTTTGTGCCAGCGCGGTGTCGATCAACCGCTCGAGCACCGGGTCGCCGAGCCCCGACCACCAGTGCACGAGATCGACCGACCCGGCCGTATCCACCGGCCGGGTCCAACCGTCTCCGACTGCCACCGCTGGCGGTGCGCGATAGTCGGGACCGACCGCGGCGCACGCCGTCAGCAGGGCGCTCGCCACCAGCAGTGCGACGGTACGAAACCGGCGCAGTTCGCGGGTCGCGCCGGCCATGGCGTCGCGGGTCGCGCCGGTCATGGTGGTCCTTCGAATGCGATCGGTATGGGTCACTGCAGACGCCCCCGGACGAAAGCGGTAGCCATCGTCAGCGTCACCGCGGCGATGACCGCCAACGGCCAGAGACTGGCGAGGATGTCGCCGAGCGGCAGCGCCTTGAGGAAGCTGCCCTGGACGATGATC
>CAZBTE010000334.1:0-2745 GCA_964494665.1 uncultured Limnobacter sp. | reverse complement strand
GATCCTCGTTGCGCCCCTTCTTCGGGTTGGTGCGCTTCATCGGCTGGCGGATGCGGTTCGGGTTGTAGGTCTTCTGGATCAACCCGTAGGCCTTCACGCACACCCGTCCGCCGCCCGGATGCTGGCCGCGAATGTCGTAGTTCGACTCGACGCGCTTGGCCACGCCGTCCTCGACCTCGACCTTCAACAGGTCGGGGCCGGCTACGCACTGGTAACAGTAGATCGGTACTTTCCTGGTGGCGCCCATTGCGGGCCTCCGCAGAACACACTGCACGAATTGTGCGCCAGTGGCCGGCGCGGCCGACACTTTATCCCCTGGCGCGCGTGCGGGACCACGCCAGGCGCTCGGTTACCGGCCGCTCAGGGCTCCCGGTCCCTCAGTCCCAGGCTTTCGCCAACGCCTGGTCGATGTCCCACAGGATGTCGTCCACCGACTCGATTCCGACCGACATGCGCACCATGTCGGGCGTGACGCCGGCGGCGCGCTGCTCGTCGGCCGACAGCTGGCGGTGCGTGGTCGAGGCAGGGTGAATGATCAGCGTGCGCGCGTCGCCGACGTTGGCCAGGTGGCTCATGAACGTGGCGGCCTCGATGAAGCGCTCGCCGGCGCGCTGCGCCGCCGCAGCGTCGCCGCGCGGCGGCCTGACGCCGAACGACAGGATGCCACCGGCGCCGCGAGGCAGGTACCGGCGCGCCAGCGCGTGATAGCGGCTGTCGGACAGCCCCGGGTAGTTGACCCACGCCACGCGCGGATGCGCGGCGAGATGCTCGGCGATGCGCTGCGCGTTCTGGACGTGCCGGTCCATGCGCACCGGCAGCGTCTCGATTCCCTGCAGGAGCAGCCAGGCCGACAGCGGCGCGAGCGTCGGACCCAGCGTGCGCGCGGTCTCCATGCGCGCCTTCATCGTGAAGCCGAAGTCGCCGAAGGTCTCGTAGAAGCGCACGCCGTGGTAGCCCCTGGAAGGCTCGGTCATGTCCGGATAGCGGCCGTTGTCCCACGGAAACCGGCCCGACTCGATCACCACGCCGCCCATCGTCGTGCCGTGGCCGCCGAGATACTTGGTGGCCGAGTGCACGACGATGTCGGCGCCATGGTCGATCGGCCGGCACAGGTACGGCGATGCGAGCGTGTTGTCGACGACCAGCGGCGCGCCGTGCTCGCGCGCGATCGCGGCTACTGCCTCGATGTCCAGCACGTTCAGGCGCGGGTTGGCGATGGTCTCGGCGAACAGCGCCTTGGTATTCGGACGCAGCGCGCGGCGGAAGTTCTCCGGTTCGTCCGGCTCGACGAAGCTGCACTCGATGCCGAAGCGCGCGAAGGTGGTGGCGAACTGCGAGTACGTGCCGCCGTACAGCGTGTTGGCCGCGACGATGTGGTCGCCCTGCGCGCACAGCGTGAGCATCGCCACCATCTCGGCAGCCATGCCGCTGGCGGCGGCGATCGCGGCGCGCCCGCCTTCGAGCGCCGCCATGCGCTCCTCGAATACCGCCACGGTGGGGTTCGACAGCCGCGAGTACACGTTGCCGAAGGTCTGCAGGTTGAACAGGCTGGCCGCGTGTTCGGCCGAGTCGAACACGAACGAGGTGGTCTGGTAGATGGGCGCCGCGCGCGCGCCGGTCACCGCGTCGGGAATCTGGCCGGCGTGCAGGCACAGGGTCTCGATGCCGTATCGATGATCTGCCATCGGGATCTCCGTTCGTTCTTCAGTAGGCCAGCCAGCGCGGCCGCCGTGCCGAGATGACCCGGGTGTCGACACCGGCCCAGTTCAGGCCGCCGAACAGGCGCGCGTGCTCGATCTTCACGCATCGATCCATCACCGAATCGAGCCCGTGTTCGCGCGCCAACCGGTCGGCTTCGAGGTTGACTACGCCGAGCTGTTGCCACAGCACCTTCGCGCCGATCCCGATCGCCTGGCGCGCGATCGGCAACACGTCTGCGGTGCGCCGGAACACGTCGACGATGTCGACCTTGTCGGGAATGTCGTCGAGCGACGCGTAGCAGCGTTCGCCGAGGATCTGCTCGTACTTCGGATTGACGGGAATGATGCGGTAACCGTGCTCCTGCATGTACTTCGCGGCGAAGAAGCTCGGGCGATACCAGTCGGCCGACAGTCCGACCACCGCGATCACGCGGTTCGTGGCCAGGATCCGGCGCAGGGTTTCGATGTCGGACATTGACGGTCTCCGCATGTGCATTGTGCTCGGCGAATTCCTGCTATTGTGGTCCAGGAGGAAACCTGCGGCACCTGCGACGTACATCGTGACCGGGGAGGCGGAAGTTCACATGACAGGCAAACTCGACATCGGCGAGCTGGCATCGTTGGGGCTGGGCAACGTCGGCATCGGCCCGCTCAACGTGAACAGCGTGCTCGACACGGTGGACTTCGTCAGGAAGGCGTGGGCGTCGTTCGGCGTGCCGTCGAATTTCGCGCCCACTGTCGATCTGGAAGAACTCGACAAGCGCATCACCGACCTGAAGGCCGTCGAGCAGTGGCTGACGGTCAACCTGAACCTGCTGCAGGGCGCAATCCAGGCGCTGGAGATCCAGCGTGGCACGATCGCGACGCTGAAGGCGTTCGGCGCGCCGGTGGCCTCGATGGCGCAGGCGGGCAGGGCTGCCGCGGGAGCGACCGGCGCGGCGCCGTTTCCCTGGCCCGCAAGCGTCGTCCCGACGGAGGGCGCCGCGGCGCCGTCTCCCCAGCCTGCGCCGGCGGCCGCCATGCCGAGCGCTGCGTCGGCCGAGGC
>CAZBTE010000333.1:0-2762 GCA_964494665.1 uncultured Limnobacter sp. | reverse complement strand
CGAACCGCCGGCTGGCTTTCGACCGGCTGCGCGACCGCGAGATGGTCGTCAAGCTGTTCGACGAGCTGGGGCCGCGCTACGCCAGCCGTAACGGCGGCTACCTCCGGATCCTGAAGTTCGGGTTCCGCGCGGGCGACGCTGCGCCGATGGCGCTGGTCGAGCTGATGGACCGGCCCGAGGAGGCCGAGACGGCCGAGGAGTCGGCCGCCAGCTGAGGCGCCGTCTCGATAGTGCCTTGTCGACGACCGAGGTCCTGAGCGTCGCCGGGCTCGTCAAGCGCTTCGGCGGCGTCGCAGCCATCGACGGGCTCGACTTTGCGGTGAGGCGCGGCGAATGCTTCGGCCTGCTGGGGCCGAACGGCGCCGGCAAGAGCACCACGCTGAAGGCGGTGCTGGGACTGGTCGAGCCGGATGCAGGGCGCATCCGGCTGCTCGACTTCGACGTGCCCGCCCAGGCACGTGCCGCACGCGCAAGGGTGGGTGTCGTGCCCCAGTCCGACGCGCTCGATCCCGACTTCACGGTGGCCGAGAACCTGCTGGTGTTCGGGCGCTACTTCGGACTGCCGCACGCGACGGTCGCCGCGCGCCTCGACGCGCTGCTCGAGTTCGCCGGGCTCGCGCACAAGCGCGACGCGAAGATCAACGAGCTCTCGGGCGGCATGCGGCGGCGCCTGACGCTGGCGCGCGCGCTGGTCAACGATCCGCAGGTGCTCTTCCTCGACGAACCGACCACCGGCCTGGATCCGCAGGCGCGGCACCTGATCTGGGAACGCCTGCGGCGCCTGCTCGGCAGCGGCAAGACCATCCTGCTGACGACGCATTTCATGGAGGAAGCCGAGCGCCTGTGCAATCGTCTGGCGATCATCGACCATGGCCGCTGCATCGCAATGGACACGCCGGCGGGACTGATCGCGCGCGAGATCGAGCCGCACGTGGTCGAAGTCGCGGGCGATGGCGCGGCCAGGTGGGGACGCGAGCGCGCGGGCGAGCTGGCGACGCGCGTCGAGCTGGTGGGTGAGACTGCGTTCGCCTACTGCGCCAGCCTGGAGGCCGCGCATGCGGCGGGTGCCTCGGCCGCCGGGGCGGACGCACTGCGCGTGCTGCAGCGCCCGGCGAACCTCGAGGACGTGTTCCTCAAGCTCACCGGCCGCGACCTGCGCGACTGAACGCGATGAATCGCTTCGCCGCGCCCCGCTTCTCGCTGCGCTTCGTGCCGGTGTATCGCCGCAACCTGCTGGTGTGGCGCAAGCTGGCGCTGGCCAGCGTGATCGGCAACGTCGCCGACCCGCTGATCATCCTGGTCGCCTTCGGATACGGCCTGGGCAGGCTGCTCGAGCAGGTGGAAGGCGTGCCCTACATCCTGTTCCTGGCGGCGGGCTCGGTATGCATGAGCACCATGATGGCGGCGAGCTTCGAGTCGCTGTACTCGGCGTTCTCGCGCATGCACGTGCAGCGGACCTGGGACTCGCTGCTCAACGCGCCGCTGGAACTCGACGACATCCTGGTCGCCGAATGGCTGTGGGCGGCCAGCAAGAGCGTGATGTCGGGCATCGCCATCATCGTCGTGGTCTGGCTGCTGGGCATCTCGCGCGAGGCGACGCTGCCGCTGGTGCTGCCGGTGGTGGCGCTCACCGGGCTGGTGTTCGGCGCGATCGGCCTGTGCATCAACGCACTGGCGCGCAGCTACGACTTCTTCACCTACTACTTCACGCTGGTGCTCACGCCGATGATCTTCCTGTCCGGCGTGTATTACCCGGTGACGCAACTGCCCGACTGGCTCGCGGCAATCGCCGGTGCGCTGCCGCTCGCCGCCGCGGTGGAACTTGCGCGCCCGCTGGTGCTCGGGCATTGGCCGGCGCAGCCGCTCGCGCCGCTGCTGATCCTGCTGGCCTACGCGGGCGTCGCACTGTATCTTGCGATGGTTCTCACGCGCCGCCGTTTCGTCGCCTGAACGTTCCGAACGCGTCGCGTTCGTTCCTCCGCGAACCCTGCCGCATGTCGAAGCCCGAGCGATCCGTCCCCGAACCGGTGCGCGTGCCCGCACCCGACGGCCTGCTGCTGGTCCTCAGCAACCTGCCCGATGCCGAGCTTGCCGCCTCGGTGGCGCGCTCGCTGGTCGAGGAAGGGCTCGCCGCATGCGTGAACGTGCTCGGGCCGTGCAGCTCGGTGTACCGGTGGCGCGGTGCGATCGAGGAGGCCGACGAGATCACCGTTCTGGTGAAGACCACGCGCCGGCGCCACGAGGCCTGCCGGCAGCGGCTCGCGGAGCTGCATCCCTACGAGGTGCCCGAGATCGTCACGCTGTCGCCGGAAGCGGTGTGGCCAGCCTATGCCGCTTGGGCGATTGCCGAGACGCGCCAGCGCTTCGGCGGCGGCGAACGCAGCTGAACGTCCTGCATCGCCGGCACCGGCGAGCGCGGCGCCTTCGTCAGTGCGATTCGCGCAGCCAGCGCGCAACATCGCGCGCGAAGTAGGTCAGGATGCCGTCGGCGCCCGCGCGGCGCATGGCCAGCAGCGACTCCATGACCACCGTTCGCCGGTCGAGCCAGCCGTTGGCGGCGGCTGCCTCGAGCATCGCGTATTCGCCGCTCACCTGGTAGACGAACGTCGGGCAGCCGAAGCTGTCCTTCACCCGGCGCACGATGTCGAGATACGGCATGCCCGGCTTGACCATCACCATGTCGGCGCCCTCGCGCAGGTCGAGCGCGACTTCGCGCAGCGCCTCGTCGGAGTTGGCCGGGTCCATCTGGTAGGTCTTCTTGT
>CAZBTE010000332.1:0-2778 GCA_964494665.1 uncultured Limnobacter sp. | reverse complement strand
GTGGCCACGTCGTTGACCGACTCGGCCAGCATGCGCGTGAGCTCCTGGAACCGCGTGAAGCGATCGAACTCGAGCGGATCGAATTCGGCACTGGTCTCGCGCTGCTGCGCGATGCGCGCCTGGATCTGCGACTCGGCCTGGATCTCGATCTCGCGCAACTGCGCCTGCAGGCGTCCGACGTTCTCGGTCAGGTCCTGCACCGACTGGCGCAGTTGCCCCAGCTCGTTGTCGACGCGCGAGCGGGCGATCGAGACTTCGCCTGCCTCGTTGACGACCCGCTCGAGCAGGTCGGCCCTGACGCGCACCAGTGCCGCGGCAGCGGCGGCCGATCCCTTCGTGGCGACTGCGGATCGCGCAGCAACGCCCGAGGAAGGAACCGAAGGCGCAGCCGCCGCCGGCGACCGCGCCGGTTCGGGCTCGACGGTTGCGGCTGCAGCCGCCGCCCCGGAGTGCGCGGTTTCCGCGTCCATCGAATCATTCGGCAGTTCAGCCGACGCCACGGCCGCGATCGGGACCTCGGCGCTGCCGGGACCGGGCGGAACGGATGTCACCGCGTCGGCCGCGGCGGGCACACCGGCGCGCGCGGCAGGATCGCGGATCGCCTCGAACCTTGCCACCGCGCTGTCGTGATCGGCAATGAGTTCCTCGATCAGGGCGGTCGGCACGACGGTCAGCACGCTGGCGGCCTCGATGCGCGTCTCCATCTCGTGCACCAGCTGACCCAGTTCCATCGCGCCGGCCATCCGCGCGCTTCCCTTGATCGTATGCAGGTGGCGCATGAGCATCTGCTGCAACGAACGGTCGGACGGCGCTTCCAGCCAGCGGCGCAGGTTCTCGCCGATCTGCGGCAGGTAGTCGGTGGCTTCCTCGATGAAGATCGGCAGCAGCTCCTCGTCGAGCTCGCCGGCGGCGGCAGCAGCCGCGGGAACGGCTTCGGCCTGCGGCTGCGGCTCGTTGCGGGGATCCCAGCGCGCCGCCAATGCATAGGCGAGCGCCAGCGCTTCGGATTCGTCGCCGGACTCGGTGCCGGCCGCGAAGCGGTGCAGCATCGCGCGCAGCCGATCTATGGTGCGTGCATAGTCGGCCAGGTCATCCGGACCCATGGAGCGGCCCGATGCGCGCTGGCGCAGCAGGAACGTCTCGAGCCGCTCGGCCATGGCCTGCACGTCGTGCAGCTCGACCAGCGCGGCGCTGCCCTTCAGCGAATGCATCGCGCGCTGCGCACCCACCGTGGCAGCACGTGCCGGCTCGTCGAGCCACGAATCGGCATCCGCGCCGAGCGTCGCGATCAGGTCGTCGGCCTCGGTCAGGAAGATCTCGTACAGGGGCCGGCTGAGGAAGCGGTCGCCGACCCGGACCTCGTCGACTTCCAGGGTCGCCTCGACCATGTCGTCGAACGTTTCCGGCGCTTCGATGCTCGGCTCCGGTTCGTCGTGCGCCGCCTCCGCTTGGTCGAGCGCAAGCTCCAAAGCATCGAAGGAAAGTTCAGGAACCTCGAGGGCAAGCGGCGGAACTTCGAGCGTGGCCTCGGGGCTTTCGGGCGCCGCTTCGAGAACTTCGGGCGCGGCTTCGAAACCTTCGGGCGCTGCTTCGAAGACTTCGGGCGCAGCTTCGGAGACGTTGGGCTCGGCCTCGGCGACGTCGAGCGCAGCTTCCGGTGCCGGCGCGTCGACGGCTTCGAGGAACTCGATCGGCTCGGCGAAAAGCTGATCCGCCGCCAATGCCACATCGACCTGCGCTTCGACCTGCGCTTCGACCTGCGCTTCGTCCAGCGCGTCAGCCTGCGCGGCGAGCGCCTGGAACGCGGCATCGTGCGGCTGTTCGTCACGCAGCGCGGTTGCGGCGGCAATCATCGGCGCCGGGTCCAGCCGGAACGGCGTTCCCGCCTGCAGCAACGCCACCCATCGTTCGAAGCGCGCGCACGCAAGGCCAATCAGCGAATGCAGCGCCGGCGTGCCCGCGCGCTCCTCGGCCAGCCACAGGTTCAACACCTGCTCCATCGACCAGCCTGCTTCGCCGAACTCGGCCAGGCCGACCATGCGGCTCGAGCCCTTCAGCGTGTGGAAACCGCGCCGTATCGTGGTCAGGAAAGTCGGGTCGGCGGGCGCGCGGCGCGATTGCGCCAGCGCCTCGTCGATCGCGGCGAGCACCTCTTGTGCCTCGCCCAGGAATATCTCGAGCAGCTCGCTGTCGATCTCCGCTTCGTCACGCGGCGGCTCGCTGTCGACGGCCGGCTCGGCGACCGGGCGCGCGCCCGTGAGCCCCGCGAGGGAGGCCTGCAGGGCGGCCGGATCGGTGACGTCTCCGGCATCGAGCAGCGCGAGCGCCTCGCTCGCCCGCGCTTTCAGTGCACTGTCGTCGACCAGTTGCGCGTCGTCGCGCAGCTGGGCCAACGTCGCGCGCAACTGCTCGCGCAACGACGCGTCATCCGGCGTGTTCTGCAGCGACCCGAACAGGTCACTGGCGCGCTGCGACCGGTCGGCAAGGAGCGCCTCGGCAGTCTGCGACGGCGCCGGCTGCGCCGGCACGGCCAGCGCATCCAGTGCGACGACCACAGCGGTCGCCGCGCGCTGCGGCTCGACCAGCTCTGCGACAAACCTTCCGTCGCCGGCATCGAAGGTGAAGCGGATGCCGGAACGCCCCTGCTGTTGCAGGCCGTCGATGAAGAAGCCGAGCGCACCCAGGCTGGACGCAACCAGCTCGCATTCCTCGTGCGAGGGCGCATTCTCGGCCTCGGCAAACGCCTGGACGCGTGCGGCCATGCCGGTGGCAGCCGCC
>CAZBTE010000331.1:0-2785 GCA_964494665.1 uncultured Limnobacter sp. | reverse complement strand
GACGGCACCAGATCGTGGATTCCGTGCGTGGTCCGGGTGGCGGTTACACGCTGGCGCGCAGGGCGCAGGATGTGACGGTTGCCGACATCATCATCGCGGTCGACGAGCCGCTGGATGCGACCCAGTGCGGCGGCAAGGAGAACTGCCACGACGACGGCGGCATGTGCATGACGCACGAGCTGTGGACGAACCTGAACAAGCGGATGATCGAGTATCTCGACTCGGTCACGCTGGCCGACCTGGTCGAGCAGCAGAAGGGCCGCGAGACGCGTTCGCAACCGAAGGAAATCTCGGTGCTCAAGGAACACCGGGCGGCGCTCGAGTTCCCGACCTCGACGCTGCAACCGATCAAGATCGAGAAAGGCCGGATCACGACGGTCTGAGAAGGGAGAAAGCGATGGCGGTGAATCTCACGGAGAGGGCTGCGCAGCACGTTGCGCGCTCGATCGAGCGGCGCGGCAAGGGGGTCGGCCTGCGCGTCGGCGTCAAGTCCTCGGGTTGTTCCGGCATGGCCTACCAGCTCGAGTTCGCCGACGAACGCAATGCCGAGGACCTCGAGTTCGAGAGCCACGGCGTTCGGGTGTTCATCGACCCGAAGAGCCTGCCCTACGTCCAGGGCATCGAGCTCGACTTCGTGCGGGAAGGGCTCAACGAGGGCTTCAAGTTCAACAATCCGAACGTGAAGGGCACCTGCGGCTGCGGCGAGTCGTTCTCCGTGTGAGGGCTCGCGGAACCCCACGCCATCGATAGGAATATCGATCCGACCGACGCGAACCCGCGTCCGACGCGGTTCGGTGTAACGCGGCAGTCAGCGTACCGCAGGAGATCCGCCCGAATTGCTGCCGCTGCGCGCCAGAGCCGCCAGCGCAGCGATGGCGGCCAGTGCGCCCAACGACAGCAGCGCCAGCAGCAGCAGGCCGGTGCGCACGCCCGTAGCCTCCAGCAGCGCCGAGAACAGCACCGGTGCCGCAGCGGCGGCCACGAAACCCGGCCCGGCAATCCGGCCGAGCAACTCGGCGTAGCCGGCACTGCCGAACACCGCCAGCGGCAGCGCGCCGCGCACGATCGTCAGCAGCCCGTTGGCGCTGCCATAGAGGACCACGAACAGCGCTGCCGTCGCGGCGCTGGCAGGCAGCGCCAGCGCCGCGACGAAGGCCGCGGGCAACAATGCGACCGACGGCACGGCGACCGCGATCGCGCTGAAGCGCCGCTGCAGCAGCATTTCGGCGAGTCGCGCCAGTACCTGGGCGATGCCCATCAGCGACGCGGCCGACACCACCACCGCCGCACCCAGGCCCAAGCCGCCCAGCAGTCCCACCAGGTGCGCGGCCATCGCCGAGGCGACGAAGGCGTGCAGCGTGAAGCCCAGTGCGGCCAGTCGCAGCGCGGTGCGCGCCCGGCGGGCAGCGAGTCCCACGCCGGATTGCACGCGGCTTGCGGTGTCGTCCGGCGCGTCGGAGCGGGTACGCGGGCCCCCGGCGAAGGCCGCGTGCAGCAGCGCGCAGGGCACGAGGTTCAACAGCGCGTAGACCTGCAGCGTGGCGCGCCAGCCAAGCGTGGCGTCGAGCCAAGCGCCGATCGGCCAGAACACGGTCGAAGCCAGTCCGCCGAACAGCGTGAGCAGCGAGATCGCGCGGCGTGCCGAATCGCCGGCCAGTACTGTCAGTGCGGCGAACGCGCCGTCGTACAGGATCGAGCGCATCGCGAGCCCGATCAGTGTCCACCCGGCGAACAGCATCGCCCAGCCGTGCGCGAACGAGATTGCGAGCAGGCCCAGCGCCGTGAGCAGCGAGGCGGCGGTCATCACGATTCGCGCGCCGTGGCGGTCCATCAGCCGGCCGCTGGCGCGCGCGCTCACGCCCGCAATCAGCAGCCCCCACGAGAAACCGCCGAGCACCGTGGTGGGACTCGTGCCGAGTCCGGCAGCGATCGATGCGGCCAGGATCGCCGGCAGGTAGTGGGTCGTGCCCCAGCCCACGATCTGGGTGATGCCAAGCGCCGCGATCGCGGCGCCGACCGGGCGGGACACGGCGCGCGGCGGGCGAGGGGGGAGTGCCGTATCAGTCCTCGCGCTTGAGCGCGGGGAAGAGCACCACGTCGCGGATGTTCACGCTGTCGGTGAGCAGCATCACCAGCCGGTCGATGCCGATGCCGCAGCCCCCGGCCGGGGGCATGCCGTATTCGAGTGCGCGGATGTAGTCGGCGTCGAAGTACATCGCCTCGTCGTCGCCGGCGTCCTTGGCCTCGACCTGGCGCAGGAAGCGTTCGGCCTGGTCCTCGGGATCGTTGAGCTCCGAGAAGCCGTTGGCGATCTCGCGCCCGGTGATGAACAGCTCGAAACGCTCGGTAATGCCCGAGCGCGTGTCCGAGCCGCGTGCCAGCGGCGACACCTCCACCGGTTAGTCGCTGATGTAGGTCGGATCCCACAGGTGGTGCTCGGCGACCTCGTCGAACAGCGCCAGCTGAAGCGCGCCGAGCGCCGCGGTCTTCAGTTGCGGGCCGTCGACGTCGACACCCAGGCGTGCCAGCTCGGTGCGCAGGAAGCCGGTGTCCTGCAGTTGCGCGGCCGCGTAGCGCGGTGCGTGCTTGAGGATCGCCCCGGCGATCGTCAATCGCTCGAACGGGCGCCCGAGATCGATCGGCCGTCCCTGGTAGCTGACCGTGGTGGAGCCGGTGGCGGCCAATGCGGCGTCACGGATCACCTCCTCGGTGAAGTCCATCAGCCAGCGGTAGTCGGTGTACGCGGCATAGAACTCGAGCATCGTGAACTCGGGGTTGTGCCGCG
>CAZBTE010000330.1:0-2792 GCA_964494665.1 uncultured Limnobacter sp. | reverse complement strand
GCAGTCGATCTCGACGGCGGCCGCCACCTCGCCGTGGATGTGCCCGGTGCCATGTCCATCCTGCGAGAAGTGGCAGTCGACACAGTGCATGCCGACGTCGACGTGCACCGAGGACATGTGCACGGCCTTGCGGAACTTGTCCGGGTCGTCGTCGCTGACGACCCTGCCTTCGGCGTCGAGCAGGTTGCCGGCGCGGTCGCGCTTGAAGATCGCACGGAAGTTCCAGCCGTGTCCGTGGTAGTCGGCGAACTGCGTGTCCTTGAGCTTCGGATTCAGTGCGCTCACGTTCTTCAGGAACTCGAGGTCGGACCACTTGCCGCGCGGCGCGGCGCCCTCCGGGTTGCGGTCCAGCACCTTGCGGATCTCGGCGATCGAAGGGAACTTCTGCTTCTCCGGCCACATCGCCGGTGCGTCGGACTCGTAGTCCCACATCGTGTAGCCGAGGAAGCTGTTCATGAACATGTTCGGCTGGTGCATGTGGCAGATCATGCACTGGCTGGTCGGCATGGCCCGCGTGAAGGCGTGCTTCAGCGGGTGGCCCGACTCCGTGCGGCTGATCGTCGGGTCCGCGGTGTCCGTGCGGCCCTCGTGGCCGTGGGCCGCGTAGCTGCCGGAGTGGCGCGGATCGCGGTCGTTCGCGTACACGACATGGCAGGAGGCGCAGCCCGAGTGGCGATAATCGCCCGGCTGATCGTTCGTGCCGAGGAACCATGTGAACGGATCGTTGAGGCGGGTCTTGGTGATGTTGATCACCGGCACCGAGATACGCGCACCGGTGCCCGGGCCGCGGTTGGATTGCCGGAAATCGGGCCGGCCCGGCTCCTCGATGCGCTGCAGCTGGCCGAGCGCGTTCGGCAGGCCCGTCTCGGGGAACAGGTTGGAGATGTTGCGGCCGCCGCGCTCGAAGACGCGGAAGATGTCGCCGGGCTTGATCGTCTCCCAGGCGGGCAGCGGAGCGAGCTCAGGCAGGATGCTCGCCGCGGCCGCCGCCTCCTTCAGCGAGTCCGGGAGCCTGGGCCCCTTGAGCACCGCACCCGCGCCCTCGCGGGTGTAGGACTCGCCGAGGATGTACTGCTTGAACGGCAGGATGCCGTTGTTGTACGCCGCGCCGCCCCACAGCATCACGCCGGTGCTGTGCATGCTGCGCACCGAGGCCTCGATGACCTCGGCATGGCAGGCGCCGCAGGACTCACGCACGATGCGGTAATCCGAGGGATTGATGAAGCGGATGAATTCCGGGCTCTCGCGGTTCAGCAGCGTGTAGCTGCGCTCGGGGTTGGCGCTGGACGGGTAGTTCCACTCGGCGGGATAGCGGGGCAGCACATGCGCCGCATTGCGCACACGCGCGTACTCGTCGCTGTCGCGCGCCACGCCCGTGGCCAGCGTCTGGCGCGCGTCGCCGCCGTGGCAGTCGGTGCAGCCGAGCTTCACAGCCGGGTTGGAGTGCATGGTCGCGTTGTCGCTGGCGGTGTGGCAGGACCGGCAGCCCTCGCTCTTCTGCGCCACGTTCTCGATCGTCTGGCTGGCCGGTGCCGGCGGCCCGGTCACGTAGCTGCGCGGCACCGGCTTCTCGTGCCCGCCGCTCGCCAGCACCGCGCCGGCGAGCACCAGGGCGCCGAGCGGCAGCGCGGCGATGGCGGCCACCCGGGCGGCCCGCCCGCGAATTCCAGCGCCCACCCATACGCCCATGCTGTCCTCCCCTGCCGGCCGCGGCGGCGTCCGGCTCTCGTCTCCGTCAGTACGTGAGGATCGCGTTCAGCAGCCAGTAGCCGGGATCGTCCCCTGGGAACAGCCTGTCGAAGCCGGAGCCGCCGAACAGCTTCGCGTACGACCCGCGCACGACGATGTTCTGCGACATCAGCGGCCGCCAGGTGAGCGACACCGACAGGTCCTCGCCGATGTGGCGGCGGATGCGCCCCTGGTTGCGCGCGACCTCGAGCGTCGCCGTGTTCGCGAATGCCAGCGCGTTGAGGTTCACCGAGAGCCGCAGCGTGGGCAGCACGTCGAAGTCCGCGCCGATGCCGACGAGCATGAGGCCTGGATTGGTGAAGTTCGACTGGCCCTCCTCCTTCGAGGAGCGCAGGCTCGGCAACACGCCATTGCGCGGCGCGAGCGCGACACGGCCGCCGCCGATGAGCGGCACTGCCTGACGGATCCAGTAGCTGGTGTCGGCGCCGGCGAACTGCGGGTTCTCGAACGGCGCGTCGAAACCGGTCGCGCGATCGTCGAAGGGATCCTTGTCGCCGCTCGCGTACAGCAGCGACAGTCGCGGGCGGATCCAGTCGAAGTCCAGCGACAGCTCGGCCGCGCCGAAGAAGGCGCGGATATCGACCTCGCGCGGCACGAACAGCCCGGGCTTCTCCTTGCCGAAGGCGAAGTACAGCGAGGTCGTGAGATTGACTCGGCCGAAGTGCCCGTCGCCGTTGTAGCCCAGGTACACGACATCGTAGCGGCGCGGCGTCTCGCGGCCCAGCGAAGCGGGGCGCTCGATGAAGCCGTTCTCGTTGTAGTGGGTCTCGTCGTTCTCGCGGTTGCGGTTCCACAGCACCGTCGCCTGCGACGTGAAGCCCAGCACCGGCATGTCCTGCCAGTAGAGATTGGCGACGACGATGTCGTCGTCGCGCAGCGGCTGGCCGAGATCGTTGAGACCGCTGTTGGTATCCTTCTCGAGGCGGCGGAACCAGGCCAGGTTGTACTGGAACCGGTTGTTCTGCCGCGTGCCGAACAGCCGCACGCCGAGCTGGTTGTCCTGGAACAGGAAGCCGCGGAAGTCGGAGGAGAACGGCTGGATG
>CAZBTE010000329.1:0-2796 GCA_964494665.1 uncultured Limnobacter sp. | reverse complement strand
GTCGATCGCGCGCGCGCACTGGCGTCCTTCGCGGATCGCCCACACCACCAGCGACTGGCCGCGGCGCATGTCGCCGGCGGCGAACACCTTCGGCGCGCTGGTGGCGTAACACCCTTCGCCGTCGGTGGCCGCCTGCGCGTTGCCGCGCGCGTCCTTGTGCACGCCGAACGCATCGAGCATCCGTCCAACCGGCGACACGAACCCCATCGCGAACAGCACCAGGTCGGCCGGCAGCTCGAACTCCGAATCCGGCACTTCGGTCATGCGCATCTGGCCGCTGGCCTCGTCCTTCTTCCATTCGACGCGCGCAGCGAGCAGCGCCCTGACGTTGCCCTTGCCGTCGTCGACGAAGCGCTTGGTGGTGACCGCCCAGTCGCGCTCGCAGCCTTCCTCGTGCGACGACGAAGTGCGCAGCCTGTAGGGCCAGTTCGGCCAGGTGAGCGCCTTGTTCTCGCGCGCCGGCGGCTGCGGCAGCAGCTCGAACTGGGTGACCGACTTCGCGCCCTGCCGGTTGCTGGTGCCCACGCAGTCGGAACCGGTGTCGCCCCCGCCGATGACGATCACGTGCTTGCCCGTGGCGACGATCTGGCCGTCGACCCGGTCGCCGGCCACCACCTTGTTCTGCTGCGGCAGGAACTCCATCGCGAAGTGCACGCCGCGCAGCTCGCGCCCCGGCGCAGGCAGGTCGCGCGGCACTTCGGCGCCCCCGGTCAGCGCCACCGCGTCGAACGCTTCCAGCAGTTGCTGCGCGGACACCGTCTCGCGCGACCAGTCGTTGACGCCCGGCTCGCCCGCTTCGCCGACCAGCACGCCGGTGCGAAAGGTCACGCCCTCGGCCTTCATCTGCTCGATGCGCCGATCGATGTGGCGCTTCTCGAGCTTGAAGTCGGGAATGCCGTAGCGAAGCAGCCCGCCGATGCGGTCGTTCTTCTCGAACACCGTGACCTCGTGGCCGGCGCGCGCGAGTTGCTGCGCGCAGGCCAGTCCGGACGGACCCGAGCCGACCACGGCCACCTTCCTGCCGGTGCGCCGGGCCGGCGGCTGCGGCACGACCCAGCCCATCTCCCAGCCCTTGTCGATGATCGCGTGCTCGATCGACTTGATGCCGACCGGGTCGTCGTTGATGTTGAGCGTGCACGCGGCTTCGCACGGCGCCGGACAGACGCGCCCGGTGAACTCGGGAAAGTTGTTGGTCGAGTGCAGCGTGTCGAGCGCAAGCTTCCAGTTGCCGCGATAGACCAGGTCGTTCCAGTCGGGAATGATGTTGTTGACCGGACAGCCGCTCTGGCAGAACGGGATGCCGCAGTCCATGCAGCGCGCGCCCTGCTGCGTCGCCTCGTCGTCGGACAGGTGTCCGACGAACTCGCGGTAGTGGCGCACGCGCGCCCTGGCGTCCTCCGCTGCCTCCTGGAGGCGCTCGAACTCGAGAAATCCGGTCACTTTGCCCATGTCGTGCCTTCACTGAATGCCTGCATGCGCGCTGCCGCGATCATGCTGCGGTCTTCGGCCGGGCCGGCTGGCCCTGCTTCTGCGCGTGGATCTCGCCCAGCGCCCGCCTGTACTCGTCCGGGAACACCTTGACGAACAGGCCGCGGCTGCGATCCCAGTCGTCGAGGATGGCGCGCGCCTTCTCGCTGCCGGTGTACATGAAGTGCTTCTCGATCAGCCCCTTGACGATGATCTCGTCGCACTCGCCCCGGTGCCACGTGGCGGGATCGATCTGGACCAGCTGCTCGGCCGTGGACAGGATCCTGTCGAGCCCGACCATCGCCAGGTTGCAGCGCGACTCGAATACGCGGTCGGGGTCGAACACGTAGGCGATGCCACCCGACATGCCGGCCGCGAAGTTGCGTCCGGTATCGCCCAGCACGACCACGGTTCCGCCGGTCATGTATTCGCAGCCGTGGTCGCCGGTGCCCTCGACCACCGCGGTGGCCCCCGAGTTGCGCACGCAGAAGCGCTCGCCCGCGACGCCCGAGAAGAACGCCTCGCCCTCGATCGCGCCGTACATCACGGTGTTGCCCACGATGATGTTGCGGTCGGCCTGGCCACGGAAGTCGTTGGTCGGGCGAACGACGATGCGCCCGCCCGACAGGCCCTTGCCGACGTAGTCGTTGGCCTCGCCCACCAGGTCGAGCGTGATGCCGCGCGCCAGGAACGCGCCGAAGCTCTGCCCGGCGGTGCCGTTGAACTGCACGTGGATCGTGTCGTCCGGCAGGCCTTCGTGTCCGTAACGGCGCGCGACCTCGCCCGACAGCATGGTGCCGGCGGTGCGGTTGACGTTGCGGATCGGCAGGATGAACGACACCTTCTCGCGCCGCTCGAGTGCCGTGCGCGCCAGCTCGATCAGCTTGTTGTCGAGCGCGCGCTCCAGGCCGTGCTGCTGGACCTCGACCTGGCGGCGCGGCACCTCGGCCGGCACTGCCGGCAGGTGGAAGATGCGCGTGAAATCGAGCCCCTTCGCTTTCCAGTGCTCGATGCCCCTCCTCGTGTCGAGCAGGTCGGCGCGGCCGATCAGTTCGTCGAAGCGGCGGATGCCCAGCTGCGCCATCAGCTCGCGCACCTCTTCGGCAACGAAGAAGAAGAAGTTCACCACGTGCTCGGGCTTGCCCTGGAACTTCCGTCGCAACACCGGGTCCTGCGTGGCCACGCCGACCGGGCAGGTGTTCAGGTGGCACTTGCGCATCATGATGCAGCCCTCGACCACCAGCGGCGCCGTGGCGAAGCCGAACTCGTCGGCCCCCAGCAGCGCGCCGATGACGACGTCGCGCCCGGTCTTCATCTGGCCGTCGGCCT
>CAZBTE010000328.1:0-2825 GCA_964494665.1 uncultured Limnobacter sp. | reverse complement strand
GCGGAACTTAAGGCCCTTCATGTCGGCCGGCGTGCGGATCTCGCGCCTGCAATTGATGACTTCGAGAACGCCGTTCTCGCCCCATGCCAGCGGCACCACGCCCGCCTTCTCGACGATCTGCATGATGCGCTTGCCGACCTCGCCCTGCGTGAGCGCGTCCAGCCCCGCGTGGTCGCGCGACAGGAACGGCAGCGAGAACAGGTTCAGCTCCTTCACCTGCGGCGACCAGTTGATCGTGGAGCCGACCGCCATGTCGATGACGCCCTGGCGGATCGCCGAGAACTCGCGCGTCTGGTCGCCGTTGATCAGCGACACGCCCGGGTAGAGCTTCATGTTGATGCGGCCCTGCGTGCGCTCGCGCACCAGGTTGATCCAGATCTCGGCGCCCTTGCCCCAGGGAAAGGCAGTTCCGACCACCGTCGAGACGCGATACTCGGAGCGGTAGTTCTGCGCATGCGCGGCGCGGGTGACGACGAACGGGGCGGCCAGCGTGGCCGAGCCGGCGGCGCCGGCCTTGAGCAGAGTACGGCGATCCATGGGGCGATCCTCCTTGCGGGACGTGTGGGCCGGCGGCCGCGCGATCACCGCCGCGCGGACTCCGGTGGGCCTGTATGACTCCGGTGGGCCTGTATTGTAGTAGCGAAGGCGCCCGGCGTTGCAGCGAAGCCGCCCGCAGCGCCCGTAGTCAGGCGGCGGGCAGGTAGCGCACCGCGAGCACGCCTTCGATTGCCGCGATCTCCTGGATCGCACGCGGCGGCACCGGACTGTCGACGTCGACGATCGTGTAGGCCATGTCGCCGCGCGACTTGTTCAGCATGTTGTGGATGTTCAGGCCGGCCTGGGCCATCGCAGTCGAGATCTGGCCGAGCATGTTGGGCACGTTGGCATTGGAGATCGCCACCCGGTAGCCGGACTCGCGCGGCGAGACAGCGTCGGGGAAGTTGACCGCGTTGCGCACGTTTCCGTTCTCGAAGTAGTCGCGCAACTGCTCGACCACCATGATCGCGCAGTTCTCCTCCGCCTCGCGGGTCGACGCCCCCAGGTGCGGCAGCGCCGTCACGCGCGCGTTCGCGTTGACGGCGGCGCTGGGGAAATCGCACACGTAGTGACGAAGCCGTCCGGCATCGAGCGCCGCCAGCACGGCTGCTTCGTCGACGACGCCTTCGCGCGAGAAGTTCAGCAGTACCGCGCCGTGGCGCATGTGGCCGAGCGTCTCCTCTCCGATCAGGTGCCGGGTGGCCGGCGCCAGCGGCACGTGCAGCGTCACGAAGTGCGCCGCCTTCAGGATCTCGCCGACCGAGTGCGCCTTCTTCACCTGCGAGGGCAGGCTCCACGCGGCGTCGACCGTGATTTCGGGGTCGTAGCCCACCACGTGCATGCCGAGCCGGATCGCCGCATCGGCGACCAGGCAGCCGATGCGCCCCAGGCCGATCACGCCGAGCGTGTGGCCGGCCAGCTCGAAGCCCGCGAAGGCCTTCTTGCCGTTCTCGACGGTGCGTTCCATGTCGGGTGCCGAAGGGTCGAGCTCCGACACGAAGCGCATTGCCGCCGGCAGGTTGCGTGCAGCCATCAACATGCCGGCGATCACCAGCTCCTTGACCGCGTTGGCGTTGGCGCCCGGCGCGTTGAACACCGGCACGCCACGCGCGCTCATCGCCGCGACCGGGATGTTGTTGGTGCCCGCGCCGGCGCGACCGATCGCGCGCACGCTGGCCGGAATGTCCATCGCGTGCAGGTCGGCCGAGCGCACCAGGATCGCGTGCGGCTCGGCGATGTCCTTGCCCACCTCGTAGCGGTCGGCCGTCAGGCGTTCCAGGCCGTGCTGCGAAATCTGGTTGAGCACCAGGACGCGGATCGGATCGTGCATGAAATGTGTCCTCAACCGTTGCGCTGTTCGAATTCGCGCATGTAGTCGACCAGCGCGCGCACGCCCTCGATCGGCATCGCGTTGTAGATCGACGCGCGCATGCCGCCCACCGAGCGGTGGCCTTTCAGTTGCAGCATGCCGCGCTCCTTCGCACCCTTGAGGAATGCCTCGTCGAGGGCGGCGTCGCGCAGCGTGAACGGCACGTTCATGCGCGAGCGGTCGGCGCGCTCGACCGGGTTGCGGTAGAAGTGCGTGCTGTCGAGGTAGTCGTACAGCAGCTTCGCCTTCTCCACGTTGCGCGCCTCGACCGCGGCCAGCCCGCCCTGGCGCACGAGCCACTGGAACACCAGCCCGGCGACGTAGATGGCCCAGGTGGGCGGCGTGTTGAGCATCGAGTCGGCGTCGGCCTGCACCTTGTAGTCGAGCATCGTCGGCGTGCCCTTGGGCGCATGGCCCAGCAGGTCGTCGCGCACGATCACGATGACGAGCCCGGCCGGGCCGATGTTCTTCTGCGCGCCACCGTAGATCAGGCCGAACTTCGCCACATCGAGCGGGCGCGACAGGAAGTTGGAGGACACGTCGGCCACCAGCGGCACGTCGCCGGCGTCGGGCACGAAGTCGAACTCGACGCCGCCGATCGTCTCGTTGGCGCAGTAGTGCAGGTACGCGGCGTCGGGCGAACGCTTCCACCCGGACTGCGGCGGCACGTAGGTGAAGTTGCGGTCCTCGGCCGACGCGGCGATGTTCACCGACCCGAACAGCTTCGCCTCCTTGATCGCCTTCTTCGACCACTCGCCGGTGTGGACGTAGTCGGCCACCGCCTTGCCGCGCATCAGGTTGATCGGGATCATCGCGAACTGCAGCGTGGCGCCGCCCTGGAGGAACAGCACCTTGTAGTTCGGCGGAATGCCCATCAGCGCGCGCAGGTCGCGTTCGGCCTGCTCGTGGATGCTCATGT
>CAZBTE010000327.1:0-2829 GCA_964494665.1 uncultured Limnobacter sp. | reverse complement strand
TCGCGATGTACCACGACCAGGGACTGATTCCGGTCAAGTACCTGGGCATCGACGACGGCGTGAACGTCACGCTCGGCCTGCCGTTCGTGCGCACCAGCCCCGACCACGGCACCGCTTTCGACCTCGCTGGCCGACCTGGCCCGGATGGGCACGGACTGGCCGACCCACGCAGCCTGATCGCCGCCATCCGCGAGGCCGACGCGCTCAGCGCCCGCCGCCAGCGGATGTGAGCGCGCGGGCACATGCCGCTCGAGGGCTTGCCCACGACCTTCACAGGGGTCACGGCGCTGCTGGCTGCCTGGTTGGTGTTCGACGCCTTCCGCCGCGCCGAATGGCAAGCCGGCCCGCGTGAACACCTGATGTGGGCGCTCGCTACCGCTGGGATCTTCCTTGCCAGGCAGATGACCGTGACCATGCCGGGCGGCATGTCGCTGCAGTACATCGGCGCCGCGTGGCTCGCGCTGCTGCTCGGCTATCCGCGCGCCGTGGTGTCGATGACCCTGATCGCGGTCGCGCACGCGGCGCAGTACCGCCTGTCGCTTCCGGCACAGGCGTTGCCGCTGCTGTTGCTGGGGATCGCACCGGCCTGGCTGATCTGGCTGATCACCCGTGGCTGCCGGCGCTGGCTGCCCGCCAACCTGTTCGTGTTCCTGCTCGGCGCCGGCTTCCTCGGGCTGTTCGTCGCGTATGCGCTGCCGCTGCTGGCCGCCGCCGGCGTCGGAGCGTGGGCACTGGCCGGCAGCACCGGACCGCAGGCGCAGGCGCTGGCCGGCTACTGGGAGATGATGCTGCCGTACGCGCTGTTGCTGGCCAGTGGCGAGGCGTGGCTCGAAGGCATGCTGACCACGCTGCTGGTGGTGTTCGCGCCGGGCTCCGTGCGGCTATTCGACGAGCACCACTACCTGCGTCGGCGGTAGCACGCGCTCACTCCGAGGAAGCCCGCTCAGGTGCGGTCGTCGTTGCCGCGGTCTTCGTCGCCGGCATCGAGCATGCCCGGCTTGCCCACCTGCCAGCGCGCGTACTCGGTGCCCAGCAACTGGGCGTGCTCGCGCTCCTCGGCGGCCAGTTCGCGATACAGCTCCCGCTCCGCCGACCCCTCGGGGGCGCGGTCGGCACACTCGGCGAAATATCCGGCCGCGCGATTCTCCAGCGCGATGGCGATGCGAAACAGGTTCGCCGGGTCGTCCGGACGATGCTCGACGCCGCCGAAGATCGCCGCGAGCTCCGGGCCGATTCCCGCTGCCACGTCGGGCACGTCGGCGTGGTAGCGCCGCGACAGCGTCTGCATGTGCTCGTGCTCCATCTCGGCCAGTGCGCCGAACAGCCCCTTCATCAGCGGTTCCCGCGTGTCGACCGCCGCTCGGCGGTAGAAGGCCTGGCCGCCGAGTTCGATCTCGAAGGCCTTGCGGATGCCTTCGAGCGCGGGTTCGTCGTCGATGCTGCGCGGAGGGAGCAGCTCCAGGTCGCCGCTGCAGTGCGGGCAGCGGCCGTACGGAAAGGCGAAACCCTCGCTCACCTTGGCGCACTTCACGCAGCGCCATTGCAGCACCGCGCCGGCGCAGCAGATGTAGACGCCGTCGTCCGCGTCTTCGAGGGGCCGGTGGCACTTCGGGCACAGCATGTCGCGCTCCTCAATCCTGCGCCGCGGTCGCGATCGGCGTGGGCGGCACGAAGACCTCGACATCCTCGATCGTGACCGGCCACTGGCGCGGCTGCCGCTGCAGCCAGGCGGCGATGGCCTTCGCCGCGCGGCGTCCTGCGCTCATCGCGAGAATCACCGTTGCGCCCCCAGTGACGATGTCGCCGCCGGCGAACACGCCGGGAAGATTGGTCGCCTGGGTGCGCTCGTCGGCCACGATGTAGCCCCACTTGTTCAGCGCCAGCCCCTGCGTGGCCTGCCCGACGATCGGGTTGGCCTTGGTGCCGAGCGCGTAGATCACCGTGTCGCAGTCCCACTCGACGAACTCGCCCAGCGGCACCGGGGCGCGCCGGCCGCGCTCGTCGGGTTCGCCCAGCGCCATCTTCTGCACGCGGATCGCGCGCACGTCGCCCTCGTCGTTCAGCAGGATCTCGACCGGCGCGTGCAGGAAGCTGAACTCGATGCCCTCCTCCTTCGCGTGGCGCAGCTCCTCGATGCGCGCCGGCGCTTCGGCCTCGGAGCGTCGATAGACGCAGCGCACGCGCGCGGCGCCCACGCGCTTCGCCACGCGCAGGCAGTCCATCGCGGTATTGCCCGCACCGATGACGACCACGCTCTCGCCCAGGCCGATCGGGGTGTCCCGGTACGGGAACTGGTCGCCGCCCATCAGGTTCACGCGAGTCAGGAACTCGTTGGCAGAGTAGACCTGCCCGGCGAACTCGCCGGGGATGCCGAGAAAGGCCGGCGCGCCCGCACCGGCGGCGACGAACACTGCGTCGAACCCCATCCGCTCCGTCAGCTGCGGCACGGTGAAGGTCTTGCCGATCACCTTGTTGGTCTCGAAGCGCACGCCGCAGTCCTGCAGGCGCCGGACCTCGCGGTCGATGATGTCGCGCGGCAGCCGGAACGACGGGATGCCGTAGCGCAGCACGCCGCCCACCACGTGCAGCGCCTCGTAGACCGTGACCTCGGCACCGTACTTGACGAGATCGGCCGCGGCGGCCAGCCCGCCCGGGCCCGAACCGACGATCGCGACGTTGCCCAGCGTGGTCTCGAAACGCGGCGGCACCACCTTCTGCGGCCGCGCGTTGTCGCCCACGAAGCGCTCCAGCCTGCCGATCGCCACCGGCTCCATCTTCGCCTTGACGAGCACGCACTGCGCCTCGCACTGGCTCTCCTGCGGACACACG
>CAZBTE010000326.1:0-2850 GCA_964494665.1 uncultured Limnobacter sp. | reverse complement strand
GCGGCTTGTCCATGCGGTCGAGGAACTGCCGCGCGTAGGGCGAGAAGGTCTCGACGTAGCGGCGCTGGCCCTCGGCATACAGTGTGTCGAACACCAGCGAAGACTTGCCCGAGCCCGACACGCCCGTGACCACGACCAGCTCGCCGGTCGGAATGTCGAGGTCGACGTTCTTCAGGTTGTTCTGCCGCGCGCCGCGGATGCGGATCGCCTGGCGCAGCGCCGATTGCAGCGGCCGGCCCGGTGCCTCGTCGGAGGCGGGCGCATCATGGAGGAGCATCGGGTTTCCGGTGAGGCGGGGAGGAGTGCTCGACGAGTCTATCAGCATCGCCGTAGCCGGTCGGGATCAACCCGCCCAGCGGATGTGCAATGATTGGCCGGCATGAATGACACCGATCGCATTGCCGGGCTCCGTTCCAAGGGCTTCGCGGGCGCACTCGGGCTGTTCGCCGGTCTTGCCGGCGCGCATCGTCTCTATCTCGGCGCGCGCTGGTGGTGGATCTATCCGGCACTCGCGTTGCCGGCGCTGGGCATCGCGCTGCGCGCCGACCCGTGGTACCGGCATCCTGGGTTCTTCCTCGCCGCGCTGGTCGCGCTCGTGGCAATGGCCGAGGCGATCCTCTTTTGCCTCACGCCCGACGCGAAGTGGGACGCGCTGCGCAATCGCGGTTCGACACAGCGCTCGGCCAGCGGCTGGGGTGCGGTGCTGATCGCCATCGTCGCGCTGATGCTCGGCGCCACGCTGATGATGTCGGTGATGGCCATTGCGCTGGAAACCTGGTTCGAATCCCTGAGGGGCCGCTGAGCGGTCCATACCCGGGCGGTGCCGTGCTCGGGCGGCCGCGTGCCGGCCCCGGCGCGACTTGATACGATGCCGGAATGAATACGGATCGACCCCTGGAAGTGCTCGACGCCGAGGCTACGCTCGAGCTGTGGCTGGCGCGCGAACGCGAGGTGCGGCTGCTGCTTGCCTCCCCGGGCAAGATTCCGGCCGAGGAGATCGCACGCACCGACGGCCTGGGGTTCCTCGAACGCATCGGCCGCGGCGAGTTGCCGTTGCCGCCGATCATGCAGGCGCTCGACTTCGTGCCGGTGGAGATCGAGCGCGGGCGCGCGGTGTTCCAGGGAACCCCCAAGCCCGACTACTACAACCCGATCGGGTCGGTGCACGGCGGCTACATCGCGACGTTGCTCGATTCGGCGGTGGGCTGCGCGGTCCACTCGATGCTCGAGCGCGGGTTCGGTTACACGACGCTCGAGCTCAAGGTGAACTTCGTGCGCCCGATCACCGATCGCACCGGTCCGGTGCGCGCCGAAGGACACGTGGTCAACGTGTCGCGGCAGGTCGGCGTGGCGCAGGGGCGTCTCGTCGATCCCGCCGGGCGCATGTACGCGTGGGGCTCCACCACCTGCATGATCTTCCCGCTTGCGGAGGTGCCGCGTGCGCCGTGACCGCGCAACCGCGGCACACTCCAACTCCTCACCTTGCCCGATGCGACGATCATGACCATCCAGCGAACCATCATCTCCACCACGCGGGCGCCTGCCGCGATCGGTCCGTACTCCCAGGCCGTGCGTGCCGGCCAGACAGTGTACCTGTCGGGGCAGATTGCGCTCGACCCTGCCACCGGCCAGATGGTCGAAGGTGGCATCGAGGCACAGGCCGAGCAGGTATTCCGCAACATGACCGCGGTGATCGAGGCGGCGGGCGCTACGCTCGCCGATTGCGTGAAGCTCACGCTGTTCCTCACCGATCTCGCGCATTTCCCGGCCGTCAACGAGATCATGCAGCGCCATTTCGCGCAGCCCTATCCGGCGCGTTCCACGGTGGGCGTGGCGAGCCTGCCGCGTGGTGCGCTGTTCGAGGCCGAGGCGATCGTGGTCCTCGACTAGCATCGCCGGTGGCACGGACGCGCACCGGGTCTTCTGCGCCTGCAGCCGACGACGCGGGCGTGCTCGCGCGGCTCGGCATCCGGCGCGAGCAGGACCTCGTGCTGCACCTGCCGATCCGCTACGAGGACGAGACGCGCATCACGCCGATCGGTGCCGTGCGTCCGGGCCAGGCAGCGCAGGTGCAGGGCAGTGTCGCGCGCCACGAGATCGTCACCCGACCGCGGCGCGCGCTGACGGTCGAGCTGCGCGACGACAGCGGCGCGATCACGCTGCGTTTCCTGCATTTCTACGGTTCGCAGCTCAGGCAGTTCGCGACCGGCAACCGGCTGCGCGCGTTCGGCGAAGTGCGCGGCGGGCTGTTCGGACTCGAGATGATCCATCCGCGCTACCGGGTGGTGGGCGAAGACGAACCGCTGCCCGATGCGCTTACGCCGGTTTACCCGACCGTGTCCGGACTCGGGCAGGCACGGCTGCGTTCGCTCATCCGGCGTGCGCTGGGCGCGCTCGCGTGGCGCGAGACGGTGCCCGCCGAGGTGCTTGTCCGTCTCGGCTTGCCCGACGCGGCCGGGGCGCTGCGCGCCATTCACCTGCCGTCGCCCGACACGCCTGCCGAGGCGCTGCACGAGCGCACCACGCCCGCGTGGCAGCGCGTGATCTTCGACGAGCTGCTCGCCCAGCAACTGTCGCTGAAGCGCGCGCGCGCCGCGCGTGCGCTTCATGCCGCGCCGGTGCTGGCCGATCGCACGCTGGTGAAGCGCCTGCTCGACGCGCTGCCGTTCCGGCTCACCGGCGCGCAGCAGCGCGCCTGGCGCGAGATCGGCGACGAGCTGGCCGCGGCGCAGCCCATGAACCGCCTGCTGCAGGGCGACGTGGGCAGCGGCAAGACCGTGATCGCCGCGCTCGCGGCGGCGCAGGCGATCGGCAGCGGCTGGCAGGCCGCGATGATGGCCCCTACCGAGA
>CAZBTE010000325.1:0-2873 GCA_964494665.1 uncultured Limnobacter sp. | reverse complement strand
GAGGATCACCGGCCGCGCGTTCCTGAAATACGGGCAGCCGGTGGGCTGGCTGCCCGGGCTGCGCTCGACGCAGGCGATCTACCGCTTCCGGCGCGATTGACGGGCCCGGCGGGCGTCCCTGCTCACTGGACGTCCGAATACGCCGGCGTGCGCGCGAACACCACCCTCACGTAGGAACAGGCCGGCACCAGCCGGACGTGTTCGGCGCGTGCCCACTGCACCACCGCTTCGACCAGCTGGCGCGCCGCGCTGCCACCGCGCAGCCCAGGGTCGACCCAGGTGTGGTCGATGACAGCCACGTCGCCATCGCGTGCGTAGGTGAGTTCGGCCACGCGCCGGCCGTCGCGCTCGATGACGAATGCGCCGTTGCGGCCGCTGGACTCATGGCGGATCGGATCTTCGGGGTTCGTGACTGCCATTCGGTGGTTTGCCTCACGCGCCGGGATCGAGCCGCAGCAGGCGGCCGTTTCGCTCGTCGGTCAGAAGATACAGCAGGCCGTCAGGGCCCTGGCGCACGTCGCGCACGCGCTCGCCCAGGTCGCCGAGCAGGCGCTCTTCGCGCAGCACCCGCTCGCCGTCGAGCTCGAGCCGCGACAGCAGCCGGAACTTCAGCGAGCCGACGAACAGGCTGCCGCGCCAGCCGGGATAGCGATCGCTGGTGCAGAACGCCATGCCAGACGGCGCGATCGACGGCGTCCACTGCCAGGCCGGCGCGGCGATGTCGGCGCGCTCGGTGCCTTCGCCGATGCGCAGCCCGGTCCCGTATTCGCGCCCGTGCGTGATCACCGGCCAGCCGTAGTTGGCGCCGGCCTGCTCGACGTTGACTTCGTCGCCGCCCTGCGGCCCGTGCTCGTGCGTCCACAGCCGGCCGGTGGCCGGATGCAGCGCGGCGCCCTGGACGTTGCGGTGCCCGAACGAATGGATCTCGGGCAGCGCGCCGGAGCGGTTCACGAACGGGTTGTCGGGCGGAACGCTGCCGTCGGCGCGCAGGCGCACGATCTTGCCGAAGTGGTTGTCCAGCGTCTGCGCGCGCTCGCGCTGCGTGAAGCGGTCGCCCAGCGTGACGAACAGCGTGCCGTCGCGTGCGAACACCAGCCGCGAGCCGAAGTGATTGCCGCCCGACACCGCGTCGCGCTGCGTGAAGATCGTGCGCGTGCCGCGCAGCGCCGGCGGATCGCCGTCGACCAGTTCGGCGCGCGCCACGGCGCTGCGCGCGCCGCCGTCGGCGGCGTCGCTGAACGACAGGAACACCGAGCGGTCGCGCGCGAAATCGGGGCTCAATGCCACGTCGAGCAGCCCGCCCTGGCCGCGCGCGACGACCCGGGGCACGCCCGGGAGCGGCGCCGACAGGCGCCCGTCGGAGGCCACGATGCGCAGCCGTCCTGGCCGCTCGGTGACCAGCATCCGGCCATCGGGCAGGAATGCGAGCGACCACGGGTGCTCGAGGCCGCGCGCGAGTTCGCTCACGCGCGCTGCAGGCACCGCTGCTCGGGCGCGCGACCGGTGCGCGAGCAGGCCGATCGCCGGCGCGGTCGTCAATGCGCGCAGCACGCGCCGGCGTGCAGGGTCGGAGCAGGGATGGTGCATGTCGTTCTCCTCGTCCAGCGCCGAAGCCATCGAGCGCCTCAGCGGTCGCTGTCGCTGTCGCTGCCGGTGCGGATGAAGGCGCCCACCTCGGGGTCGCGGCGCAGTGCGGCGAGCTCGTTCGCGTCGGGCAATTGCGGCCGGTCGCGCTCCTTGTCCACCAGGCACAGGAAGCCGAGCGGTGCATCGGCTGCGGCCCGGAACTGGTGCCACGTGAGAGGCGGCACGCTGACCAGGTCGTGCTCGGCGACCGGGTAGACGCGATCGCCCACCAGGCAGGCGCCGTGCCCGCGCAGGATCATCACCGCGTGCGCGTGCTCGTGGCGCTCGAGCGTCGAATAGCCGTTCGGTGCGATCTCGAAATAGCGCCACTCGCAGCGCAGGTCGGCGCCGCCGAACAGCACCTGGCGCGTGATGTCGCGAAACGGCGCGCTGCCTGCTTCCTTGTAGCGCATCGTCTCGACGCCTTCCCAGCGCGCGCCGGCCAGTGCCCTGCGGATCGGTGACCCGCTCATGGCTGGCTCTCGCACGCGTGCGCGGCGCTCGCCACGCGAGCGGCGAACTGCGCGGCGCGCTGCGGCATCGCGTCGCCGGCCGCGAGCAGGTTGCCGCCGATCAGCAGCATCGTGTCGCAGCCGTAGTCGTCGAGCATCTCGTCCACGCGATCGACGCTCATGCCGCCGGCGGGCACGGGCAGCGCGGGCGCGTGACCGCCGAGCGAAGCGCGAGCCTGGCCGGCGATCGCCAGGCATTCGGTGCGCGGCAGGCTGAAGCGTCCGCCCCAGTTCGGAAAGATCGTCGCGTCGGCACCGAACAGGCGGAACAGCTTGCCGAGCAGCAGCGGCGCGCCGATGCGGGCGTGGCCGGCCAGCGCCGGATGGGCCAGCAGCGGCACGCCGGCGTCGGCGCGCACCTGCTCGGTGAAGACCGGCAGGCCGACGACCATCGGGCACACGAGGGCAGCGCCGACGCCTTCGTCGCGCAGGACGCGCAGCTGCGCAGCAAGCCGTTTGGGCCCGCCGCTCAGGCTGGGCGCGTACACCGAGCGATGGCCGGCGAGCGGACCATCGGCGCCGGCCTTCTCGCGGTTGGCGCGGGCGATCGCGCGCTGCACGGCGGGTACACGCTGCGCGAACGGCGCGTACGGCTGGTCGGCGATGCCGTGATCGTCCTTGATCACGTCGATTCCGGCGCGCGCGCACGCGTAGGCGAGTTCGGCGAGCGCGGCCGGCGCCAGCCCCTGCGGCTTCAGTGCCGTGCAGCTGAGCGGCCGGCGTGCGGCGGCGCCG
>CAZBTE010000324.1:0-2875 GCA_964494665.1 uncultured Limnobacter sp. | reverse complement strand
AGTCGAGCGCCTCGATCACCGCCAGCGTATCGGCAGGCAGCACGCGGTGCGGGTCGCTGTTCTCGCCAAGCGGCGTCGGGATCAGCCAGAGCTGGCCGCATGGCATGCGATCGCGTCCGGCTACATCCCGGCCGACGCCGGGGCGGCAAGCGGCGACAGGCCGGCGGCGCGCAGCATCGTTGCCAGGGCGATCAGCGGAAGCCCGACCAATGCGGTCGGATCGTCGCCCTCGATCGCTTCGAGCAACGCGATGCCCAGCCCTTCGGCCTTGGCGCCGCCCACGCAGTCGAAAGCCGGCTCGAGGGTCACGTAGCGCTCGATCTCGGCGTCGTCCAGGCGCCTGAAACGCACCCGCGTGACCGCCTGTGCGGTGCGTTCGAAGCCGTCCGAGCGGCGCGTCACGCACAGTGCGGTATGGAAGTGCAGCGTGCTCCCCGAGGCGGCACGCAACTGCGCGCGCGCGCCTTCGCGGTCGCCCGGTTTGCCGATGGCAGCCACGCCGTCGAGCGTCGCAGTCTGGTCCGAGCCGATCACCAGCGCGTCCGGGTGGCGCAGCGACACGGCACGCGCCTTCTCGCCCGCCAGGCGCAACGCCAGCGCGGGCGGCAACTCTCCGGGCCGCGCCGATTCGTCGATGCCGGGCGCTTCGACGCCGAACGGCAGGCCGAAGCGCGCCAGCAATTCGCGGCGATAGCGGGAGGTCGATGCGAGGATCAGCGGCACGGCGCAGCGGCAAGGAAGTGGCAGGGAGGCGGCAACGCCGCTTCGGGGCGTTCGACGGCGCATCGCGTGCGCCCGGCCGCTATCATACGGAAGCACACGTCATGGAACACACCGTCGACACTTTCGAACTCGCGCGCTCGGGCCGCCAGCTTCACGGCGAACGGGCGATTGCGGGCATGGAGCGACTCGCCTCGCTGCTTGCCGACGAGCGCGGCAACATCGGGTGGCGGCTGCGCGGCTGGCAGGTGGCCCGGCCCGAGGGAGGCTTCGACGCGTTCATGGCGCTGGCGCTCACAGGTACGCTGCAGGTGCCGTGCGTGCGCTGCACCGGGCCGGTCACGTTGCCGCTGGCGGTCGAGCGAGAATACCGGCTGGCGGCGTCCGAGGCCGAAGCCGAGCGACTCGACCTCGACGACGCCCGTTACGACGTGCTCGCGGGCGACCGGCGTTTCGACCTCGCCGGCCTGATCGAGGACGAGGCGATCCTGGCGCTGCCGATCACGCCGCGCCACGAGCACTGCGAGTTGCCGGGACAGGAGGTGCGCGCTGCCCCCGACGAAGCGCCCGCGGATCGTCGGCCGGGGCCGTTCGAATCCTTGAAGCGGTTCAGGAATGGGCCGCAGGATACTGATATAATTGAAGATTAACTTTCGGAGCCGCCTATCATGGCTGTCCAGCAGAACAAGAAGTCGCCATCGAAGCGCGGCATGCACCGTGCGCACGACTTCCTCTCCCGACCGGCCCTCGCTGTCGAGCCCACCACGGGCGAAGTCCATCGACGCCACCATGTCAGTCCCACCGGCTTCTACCGCGGCAAGAAAGTGGTGAAGACGAAGGCCGACGAATAACCCGACCCACGACATCTTGCTGCGGCCCGCACAACGCGCCGAGCGCATCCGCACCGGCCGGTCGGCGCGGCTCTGGTTCGTGCAGGCGGCATGGACGGCGGCGTGACGGTACGCATTGCCATCGACTGCATGGGCGGTGACCACGGCCTGCCGGTCACCCTGGCGGCCGCGGTCGCGTTCCTGCGCCACGAAAGCGACGCCCGGCTGTTGCTCGTGGGCCCGCAACAGGCCGTCGAGCAGGCGCTGTCCCGACACAAGCACGTCGAACGCGCGCGCATCGAAGTGCGCAACGCCACCGAGGTGGTCGCGATGGACGATCCTCCGGCCGTCGCGTTGCGCAGCAAGCGCGACTCGTCGATGCGGGTGGCCATCGAGCTGGTGCGCAGCGGCGAGGCCGATGCCTGCGTGAGCGCCGGAAACACCGGCGCGCTGATGGCGATCTCGCGCTTCGTGCTCAAGATGCAGGCCGGCATCGATCGTCCGGCGATCGCCACGCAGATGCCCAACCAGAAAGGCGGCACCACCACGATGCTCGATCTCGGCGCCAACGTAGACTGCGAGCCGCAGCACCTGTTGCAGTTCGCGGTGATGGGCTCGGCGCTGGTCACCGCGCTCGAAGGCAAGGAGCGCCCCACCGTGGGCCTGCTCAACATCGGCGAGGAAGTGATCAAGGGCAACGACACGGTCAAGCAGGCCGCCGAACTGCTGCGCGCGAGCGCGCTGAACTTCCACGGCAACGTCGAGGGCAACGACATCTACGAGGGCACCACCGACGTGGTGGTGTGCGACGGCTTCGTCGGCAACGTTGCACTGAAGACCTCGGAGGGACTGGCGCGCATGCTGGGCGGCTTCATCCGCGAGGAATACAAGCGCCACGTGTTCACGCGGCTGATGGCGCTGCTGTCGTTTCCGGTCCTGATGCGCTTTCGCAAGCGACTCGACCATCGCCGCTACAACGGCGCGAGCCTGGTGGGCCTGCGCGGCATCGTGATCAAGAGCCACGGCTCGGCCGATGCCTATGCGTTCGAATGGGCCCTGCGCCGCGCCTGCGAAGCCGCGCGCAATCGCCTGCTCGAGCGCATCGAGCAGGCGTTGCCGCGCATCCACGGCACGGGGGCCGTCGCTCCTGCGGTGTCCTCATGAACGCCCGCCATTCACGCATCATCGGTACCGGCAGCTACCTGCCGCCACGTGCGGTCGGCAACGACGAGCTGGTGCGCGAGCTGGCCGCGCGCGGCATCGAGTCCTCCGACCAGTGGATCGGCGAGCGCACCGGCATCCGCCAGCGCCACCTGGCCGATCCG
>CAZBTE010000323.1:0-2899 GCA_964494665.1 uncultured Limnobacter sp. | reverse complement strand
TCGACCGGCTGTGCGAGCTCAACGTGATCGAGCAGGTGCACAACGTGTGCCGGTCGACGATCGTGCGCGACGCCTGGGATCGCGGACAGCCGCTGTCGGTGCACGGCTGGATCTACGGGCTGAACAACGGACTGCTGCGCGACCTCGGCGTCACCGCGCAGCACCGCAGGGAAGCGGCCGAACGCTACGACGCCGCGCTGCAGGCACTGGAATGAAAGTCATCGTGCTGGGCGCCGGCGTCGTCGGCGTGGCCGGCGCCTGGTTCCTCGCACGCCGGGGCTTCGAGGTCACGGTGGTCGACCGGCAGCGCGAAGCGGCTGCCGAGACCAGCTTCGCCAATGGCGGCCAGATCTCGGTAAGCCACGCCGAACCGTGGGCCAACCCGCAGGCGCCGCTGAAGATCCTGCGCTGGCTCGGCCGGCGCGACGCGCCGCTGCTGTTGCGCCCGCAGGCCGATCCGGCGCAATGGCGCTGGGCGCTGAGGTTCGTGCGCGAATGCACGCGCGCGCGCACCCGGCACAACGTCACTCAGCTGGTGCGGCTCGGCCTGTACAGCCGCGAGACGCTGCGCGCGCTGCGCCGCGAAACCGGCATCGACTACGACCAGCGCACGCGCGGCATCCTGCACTTCTACACCAGCACGCGCGAGTTCGAGGCAGCGATCGACCCTGCGCGGCTGATGTGCGAACTGGGGTGCGAGCGCCGCGTCGTGTCGGCCGACGAGGCGGTGGCGATCGAGCCGGCGCTGCGCACCGCGCGGCCGCTGCTGGCGGGGGGCACCTACACCGCGGACGACGAATCGGGCGACGCGTGCCGCTTCACGCGCGAACTGGCCGCGCTGTGCCGCGCACGCGGCGTGCGCTTCCTGATGGAACACACCGTCACCGCACTGCGCGCCGTCGGCGATCGCATCGCGCACGTCGAGGCAATCGATCCGGACGGCCGCTTCGTGCGGTTGCAGGCCGACGGCTACGTGCTCGCGCTGGGCAGCTACAGCGCACGGCTGGTCGCGCCGCTCGGCCTGCGCCTGCACGTTTATCCGGCCAAGGGCTACTCGCTGACGATGCCGGTGCGCGACGAGGCGCTGGCGCACCAGGTCTCGCTCACCGACGACGAACACAAGCTGGTGTTCTCGCGGCTGGGCGAGCGGCTGCGCATCGCCGGCACCGCCGAACTGGGCGGCTACGGGCGCGCGCTCGACCAGGCGCGCTGCGCGGCCATCCTGCACCGCGTCGAGCAGTTGTTCCCCGGTGCCGGAGACACCGCTCGCATCGAGTACTGGAGCGGGCTGCGGCCTGCCACCCCGTCGAACCTGCCGTACCTGGGCGCGAGCCGCATCGCCAACCTGTACCTGAACACCGGCCACGGCACGCTCGGCTGGACGCTTGCCTGCGGCAGCGGCAAGGCGCTGGCCGACCTCATCGCGGGGCGCACGCCGGAGGTCGATTTCGCATTCTGCGGTGCCAGCCCCGAACCCGCGGCAGCCGCGTCCGGCTGTGAGAACATGTCTTCATGAAAGCACCCGATTCACCGAGCCGCAGACGAGCGACGGCCGACGGTTCGCCGTCGGCGCCCGCCACGCGCCCTCCCGCCTCGGCCTACCCGTTCGAGGGCGTACCGCAAACCGGCACGGTGCGCGAAGTGCGCCCGGGCGTGTCGTGGATCCGCATGCCGTTGCCGTTCGGGCTGGACCACATCAACTGCTACGCGATCGACGACGGCGACGGCTGGGCGATCGTCGACACCGGCGTGCAGACCGCCGAGACCGCGGCAGCGTGGCGCGAATTGCTGGACGGCCCGCTCGGCGGCCGCCCGGTCACGCGCGTGTTCGCCACGCACATGCACCCGGACCACGTCGGCATGGCTGGCTGGCTCACGCGCAAGTTCGAGTGCCGGCTGTGGATGACGCGGCTCGAATACCTCACCTGCCGCGTGCTGGTCAACGACACCGGGCGCGAGGCGCCCGAGGACGGCGTGCGGTTCTATCGTCGCGCCGGCTGGGACGAAGCGGCGATCGAGCAGTACCGCGCGCGCTTCGGCGGCTTCGGCAAGGCCATCTACCGCCTGCCCGACAGCTATCGTCGCATCGAGCACGGCGAGCGCGTGCGCATCGGCGCGCACGAATGGACCGTCGTGGTCGGCAGCGGCCACTCGCCCGAGCACGCGTGCCTGCACTGCCCGTCGCTGCGGCTGCTGATCTCCGGCGACCAGGTGCTGCCGCGCATTTCGTCGAACGTGTCGGTGTTTCCCACCGAGCCCGACGCCGACCCGCTCGGCGACTGGATCGACTCGCTGGCCCGGCTCGAGCGATCGCTGCCTGACGACGTGCTGGTGCTGCCGTCGCACAACGAGCCGTTCAACGGGCTGCACGCGCGCCTGCGCGCGCTCTCCGAGGGCCACGCGCGCGGGCTCGCGCGGCTGCGTCGTGCGCTCGCCGAACCGAAGCGGGTGATCGACCTGTTCGGCGCGCTGTTCGCGCGCGACGCGCGCAGCGACGCGCACCTGCTCAGCCTCGCCACCGGCGAGTGCATCGCGCACCTGAACTACCTGAACGGCCGCGGCGAGGTGAAGGTGCACATCGACACCGACGGTGTCGCCTGGTACAGCACGACGTAAGGCTCGCATGTACTACGAACCCGGGGTCGTTCCCCACGGCCTGCCGCACGATCCCTTCAAGTCGTGCGTGATCCCGCGCCCGATCGGCTGGATCTCGACCATCGACGCGCAGGGCCGCCACAACCTCGCGCCGTTCAGCCAGTTCCAGAACGTCACCTTCGATCCGCCGATCGTGATGTTCTCGGCCAACCAGGACACCACCGGCGCGCGCAAGGACTCGGTGCGCAATGCCGAGGAGACCGGCGAGTTCGTCTGGAACATGGCCACCTACGCGCTGCGCGAG
>CAZBTE010000322.1:0-2901 GCA_964494665.1 uncultured Limnobacter sp. | reverse complement strand
CGCACTGGCTGTCGAGCTTCGGCTGCGCGCCGCGCGAGGTCGAAGCCGCGCGCGTCGATGCGCTGCGTTTCGCGCTCGAGCGCGGCTCGCGCTCCGGCAGGGTGGCCTGGCAGTTCGCCAAGGACTGGGCGGGCCGGCATGCACGCGCGGGTCGGCGATCCGCACGTCGTCAGCGACGCTGAGCGCAGCGCGCAAGGACACCGGCGTGGCCTCCCCCGCGTCCGCACGGCCGGCCGAGGGCGCCGGCACCATCGTCGAAGTCGCGGTCGGCGTGCTGATCAGGGCCGACGGCGCGGTGCTGTTCGGCCAGCGCCCGGCCGGCAAGCCCTATGCGGGCTGGTGGGAATTCCCGGGTGGCAAGCTCGAACCGGGCGAGACCGTCGAGCAAGCCCTGGCGCGCGAGTTGCGCGAAGAACTGGGCATCGAGGTGCGCGAGTCGCATCCGTGGGTCGTGCGCGAGCACGTGTACCCGCACGCGCACGTGCGGCTCAATTTCCAGCGCATCGTCTCGTGGATCGGCGAGCCGCAGGCGCACGAAGGACAGGCGCTCGCGTGGCGCCATCCGTCTGCCATCGCGCTGGCCCCGATGTTGCCGGCCGCGGTTCCGGTCATCGGCTGGCTGCGCCTTCCCGGCCTGCTCGGCATCAGTTGCGCCTCCGAGATCGGCGACGCGCGCTTTCTCGTGCAGCTCGAGCGCCGGCTCGACGAAGGGCTCGAACTGGTTCAGCTGCGCGAGCCAGGCATGGCGGCGACACGCTTCGATGCGCTGTTCCGGAAGGTACGCGCGCTATGTGCGCGCCACGGCGCGCGCCTGATCGTCAACGGTGGGCATCCGGAATCTTACTGGCATGCCTGCGACGGTGTGAATCTGCGCAGCGACATGTTGCGTTCGATCGTCTCGCGACCGAGGCTTCCGATCGTCGGGGCCTCGTGTCATGACGAGGCGGAACTGGCTCGCGCCGGCGAGCTCGGCGTCGATTTCGCGCTGCTGGGTCCGGTGGCGCCGACGCGCTCGCATCCCGGCGCCGCGGTGCTCGGATGGCACGCGTTCGCGGCGCTGGCGCGCGGCTCGCAGGTGCCGGTGTTCGCGCTGGGCGGGCTCGAGCAGGCCGATGCGCCGAAGGCGTCACGCGCAGGTGCGCACGGCATCGCGATGATGCGCGCGATGTGGCGCTGACGCCGGCCGGGTGCCCGGGCGTTCAGCGCGGATCGGCTGCGCCCGGCGACGTGGTGTCGCCGCTCTCGCTCCAGTCGTCGGCGCCGTCCTTGCCCGCGTCACCGGCGATCCGGTAGCGTTCGGCGGCCCACGCGCCGAGATCGACCGTCTTGCAGCGTGGCGAGCAGAAGGGACGCCAGCGGCTGGCGGGCTCGAAGGGCACCTTGCGTCCGCAGGTGGGGCAGTCGACCGAGACAATCCGTTGAGTCATTGCCTCTACATGCTGCCGATAGGACCAATTGGGCGTGCCGGGAGGCGGTCGAAATCGCCGCCCGGACGAACTCCTACAGATTGCACAGCGACAGTTCGAAGTCGACCGAACCCTCGAACGGGCGCGGCCGCAGGTCGCCGTCCTGGCTGGTGAAGCGGATCCACAGCAGGTAGCGGTTGGCGCTGATCTCCGGAATGGCACCCGTGGCAGGATCGAGCCGAACCTGCACCATCTGGTAGCTCTTGCCGCCCAACGGCTGCTGGTAGCTACCCTGTTGGGTCGAGTGCGTGGAGCGCTGGGCGCTCTCGCGCAGCAACTTCAGCACGATCGACACGCTGTCGTAGAGCGGCCTGAACGGCGCGGCCCAGGCTGCGATGTCACGCTGGCGCGCCTCGTGGTGGCGATGCTGCCACGCGTGGTACGACGGCAGGTCGAATTCGCAGGCACCACCGGCGATGATCGTGCGGCTGCGGATGCTCATCAGCCATTCGTTGTCGCGCAGGTGCTGGCCGGTCTTGCCGGTCACGGCGCCGAGATCGCGTGCGGCTTCGTCGATTTCCTCGAGGATCCGGTCGAGTGCCTCGACCGATACCTCCGGATTGTTGCGAAACGCAAGCAGTGTCTGGCGCTGCCGCTCCAGCTCCTGCAGCAGATCGGACTTCAGGTCGGCGCGGCCCGCGACGTCGAGGATTTCGAACAGCGTGACCAGCGCGACATGATGATCGAGGGGATTCTCCTGGCCGGCGAAGTCCTCGAGACGCTCGAACAGGTCCTCGAGCCGCAGCAGGGTCCGGACGCGTTCGTTCAGCGGGTACTCGTACAAGATCAATGTGCCGTCCTGCGCCGCGATCGACGATGTTCGCGGCATTGTCGCGGATGAACCGCCGGATGCCCGAGCGTCGCGCTCCATCCGAGAGAACGCACGAATTCTGGCGCAAAGCGTTTCGCTTGACAAACGAGACACGGGTGGTCGCGCGACCATTACCATCATGCGTCTCCCGCGTATCGTCGATGCAGCGCGTCGACCTGCGCGTCGAGCGCCTCCGGGGCGCCGCCGTTGTCGATCACGTCGTCGGCGGCAGCCAGTCGCTGCTCGCGGCTTGCCTGCGCGGCGAGGATCGACTCGACGCGCGTACGCGTGAGGCCGCTGCGCCGCATCACGCGCTCGATCTGCACCTCGACCGGGCAGTCGACCACCAGCACGCGATCGACGCCTCCGGCCCGATCGCCCGACTCGACCAGCAGCGGCACCACCAGCATCGCGTATGGACCTTGCGCGGCTCCGAGTCGTCGCTGCGACTCGGCGCGGATCATCGGGTGCAGGATGGCCTCGAGCCGGCGGCGTACGGACGGATCGCTGAACGCGCGTTCGCGCATCGCTTCGCGATCGAGCGCACCGTCGGCGCGAATCACCGCGTCGCCGAACTCGGCGCGGATCGCGGCGATCGCCGCGCCGCCCGGCGCGGACAGTTCG
>CAZBTE010000321.1:0-2901 GCA_964494665.1 uncultured Limnobacter sp. | reverse complement strand
CTGCGCTTCGACGACGAGTTCGTCAAGCACAAGATCCTCGACGCGATCGGCGACCTCTATCTGGTGGGACACCCGCTGCTCGCTGCCTACAGCGCGCACAAGTCGGGACACGCGCTGAACAACCTGCTGTTGCGCGCGTTGATGGCCGACGAGCAGGCGTTCGAGCTGGTGAGCTTCACCGAGCGCCGCGAGGCGCCGAAACTGTTCGAGCTCGACTGGGGACGCGCCTGAGCAGGGTGCGCGCCGCATCGCGCCTGCCGCCCCGCCAGCAATGCTGTTCCTGCGCATCTTCGTCATCGTGGTGCTGGCCGTGGTCGCCTGGTGCGCCATCGGTTTCGTGCTCACGCGCGAGCGCAGGTACCTGCGAGTGGGCGTGCGCGCGTTGGTGGCCGGCCTTGCCGGTGCGCTGGTGTTCTTCGCCGTGATGTTCGCGCAGCGCCTCTGAAGCGAGCCGTGCCATGCCGCGGCGCCCGCGCGCGGCAGCTCGGCAGCACCGCGTCACATCCGCCGCGCAGCGGCCGCAAGGCGCCTCCGGTCGGGCTCGTGCTGCGCTGCGTCAGCGCGGGCGCCGTTGTCGCCGAATCAGGTTGGCAAGTGCTTGCTCCAGTCTTGGGGCCGTGGTTTCGGTCTTCAACCGCGCGAGCTCGGCCAGCGCAGGGGCCGGTATCGGCTGGCGCGGTGCGGCGGGACGGTGCGCCGCAGCCGGTGCGCGCCGTTGCGGCACGACCCTGATTCGCATAACCTGCGCGCAATCCTGGTGCACGACCGCCAGCAAGGTGGGCGCCATCTGGCGCAGGCGGGCGGCCCAGGCGGCATTCGGAGTCATGACGGTCAGCGTCGGGCCATCGAGCGACAGCACCGTCATCGGGACACGCGGACATGCCGCAGCCAGCCGGGCCTGCAGCGCCACCAGGCGGTCGACGCGGGCGGCCAGGGCGCGGAAACCGGACTCGGAGTCGAGCCAGCTTGCAGCAGGGCGGGCGGTGGTGGCGGAGTGCATCGGTTCGGTCGACGCCGTCGACGCAAACGACGCCATCGGTGGACAACGTTAGCACGACGGAGCGTCCAGATGCAGATCATTCTCGTGCATCCGCGGCTGAAGCGGGCGCGCACGCTCGACATCGGCCGGCGCACGCTGGCCGTTTTCGCGCTGGCGCTGGTGCTGGTCACGGCGTCGGCTTCCGGACTGCTCTCGTACGTGACGCTGCGCCTGGCGGTGCCGGCCCAGCTGTCGTTCGTCCAGTCGTGGCTGCCCGCGCCGGAACCGGTGCCAACGCTGGCCAGCCCCGACGAGATCGTGCGCCAGCACATCGATGCGCTGGCGGTGCGCCTGGGCGAGATGCAGGCACACCTGGTGCGCCTGGACGCGCTGAGTGAACGCGTCGCGGCGATGGCCGGCCTCCAGCCGGTCGACCTCGGCGTGCTCGCCGCGCCGCCGGGCCGTGGTGGGCCGCTCCCCGCCGGCGGCGGTCGTCCGCTGACGCTCGACGAACTCACCGAAGAGATCGAGCGCGCTGCTGCCGCCTTCGACCAGCGATCCGACGAACTGGCCCTGCTGGAGTCGGAACTCATCTTTCGCGAGGCGTCGGCGCGGCTGGTGCCCAATGCGCAGCCTCTGGCCGACGCGCTGGTGGGCTCGCGCTTCGGATCGCGGATCGACCCGTTCACCGGCGCGCGCGTTGCGCACGAGGGGCTCGACTTCAGCGCACCGACCGGCGCGCCGATCCTCGCCGCGGCGGCGGGCATCGTGGTGTTCTCGGGGCGCAACGGGGGCTACGGCAACATGGTCGACATCGACCACGGCAACGGCCTCGTGACGCGCTACGCCCATGCCTCGCGGCTGGACGTAGCGGCGGGCGACATCGTCAGGCAGGGGCAGAAGATCGCCGAGGTCGGCTCGACCGGCCGCTCGACCGGGCCGCACCTGCACTTCGAAGTGCACGTCGAAGGCCGGCCGCGTGACCCGCTGCCATACCTGCGCGCGGGCATGAGGGGGCGCGGCAGCACCGACCTGGCGCGTTCGCGCTAGAGGGTCCGTTCGCACTGGAGGGCCCGTCCGCACCACCGGGCCCCTGGTGCAGCGCTACGTCGCCGCGCCAGTGCGCGGGCGCAGGAGGCGCCGGGGGCCGCGTGCTAGACTCGCACGATTTCCCCCATGCCGATCATGCCGTGGCGATTGCGCCATGGCGCGGTCGGCTTGCCACCGCATGATCCAGAAATTCCTCACCCGCATCTTCGGCAGCCGGAACCAGCGGCTGCTGAAGCAATACAGCAAATCGGTCGAGGCGATCAATGCGCTCGAGCCGCAGATGCAGGCGCTCGACGACGCGCAGCTGGCGGCGAAAACGCCCGAATTCCGGCAGCGGATCGCCAACGGCGAGAGCATCGACGCGCTCCTTCCCGAGGTCTTCGCGGTGTGCCGCGAGGCGGCGCGGCGGGTGCTGGGCATGCGCCACTTCGACGTGCAGCTGATCGGCGGCATGGTGCTGCACGCGGGAAAGATCGCCGAGATGCGCACCGGCGAAGGCAAGACGCTCACCGCCACGCTGCCGGTGTACCTGAACGCGCTGGCGGGCAAGGGCGTGCACATCGTCACCGTCAACGATTACCTGGCCAGCCGCGACGCCGAGTGGATGGGCAAGGTGTATCGCTTCCTCGGCATGTCGGTGGGCACGATCCTGTCGCAGCAGGCCACCGCGGACAAGAAGATCGCCTATGGCGCCGACATCACCTACGGCACCAACAACGAGTTCGGCTTCGACTACCTGCGCGACAACATGGAGTACGCGGTCGGCGACCGGCGCCAGCGCCCGCTGCATTACGCGATCGTCGACGAGGTCGATTCGATCCTCATCGACGAGGCGCGCACGCCGCTGATCATCTCCGGCCAGGCCGAGGACC
>CAZBTE010000320.1:0-2901 GCA_964494665.1 uncultured Limnobacter sp. | reverse complement strand
TCCAGACCGCGCCAGCCGTCACCACCGTCCAGACCCTTGATCATTCTATCGGTCCTGGCCGCTCGTTGCAGCGCGTCGCGGATCGGCACCTCGTCCAGGCGCCGCAGCGCCTGCTCGAACAGCCGTTCGCGCTGGCCGAACACGCGCGCTTCGCGCATCGCCTGCGCCGGCGAGCGGCCGGCGCGCCGGGCCTCGGCAATCCGCAGCAACGCGCGCAGCGCATCGGCCAGCGCCCACAGCACGAGCGGCTCGGCGACGCCTTCGGCGCGCAGGCCGTCGAGGCTGCGCAGCGCGCGCGGCGCGTCGCCGGCCAGCAGCGCGCCGACCAGGTCGGACACGTCGTAGCGCGCCACGTCGAGCACCGCGGCACGGGCCTGCTCGGGCGGCAGTTCGCCCTCGGGGAACAGCAGCCCGAGCTTGCCGATCTCCTGGTGAGCGGCCAGCAGGTTGCCCTCGACGCGTTCGGCGATCAGCTCGAGCGTCGCCCGATCGGCACGCTGTTTCTGGCGCGCCAACCGGGCTGCGATCCATTGCGGAAGCTGTGCGCGCTCGACTGGCCAGACCGGCACGATCAGCCCGATCCGATCGATCGCCGCGAACCACGCCGAGTCGGTCGTGGCGCGGTCCAGTCGCGGCCCCGAAACCAGCAGCCGCAGGTCGGGCGACGCGCCGGCGGCGGCCTCGGCGAGCGCCTGTCCGGTCTCCTTCGTGGGCTTGCCGGCGAGCCGCAGCTCGATCAGCCGCCGGCTCGCGAACAGCGACAACGCACCCGCCTCGGCGAGCAGTTCCTCGGGCCGAAAGCCGCGTCCGCCTTCGAACACCTCGCGCTCGTCGAAGCCGTCGGCCCGCAGCGTTGCGCGCACTGCCTGTGCGGCCTCCTGGACCAGCAGCGGTTCGTCGCCGTGGATCCAGACCAGCGCCGGCACTCCGCGCCCGAGTGCAGCGGCCAGGTTCTCGGCGCGCACCTGGGTCATGCGCGGATCGCGGCGAGGCGGCGCAGCAGCTGCTGCACCAGGTCGGACTGCATTTCGCGATACAGCAGCTCTTCTTCCTGCTGCTTCGCCACCACTTCGACGTCGCTCGACGTGATGTCGCGGCGCAGGAGTATTTCGGTCGGTGCGAGCAGTACCTGGCCGCTGCGATCGACCACGCGGAACCGGAAGCGCAGCCGCAGCTGGTACTCGCGCGGCCGCCCGGTGCTGGAGAAGCCGATCACTTCCTTCTCGCGCAGCTCCTGGACGACCTCGACGCGCGCCTCGGCCTGCGCCGGGTCGTCGACCAGCCGCGTGTCCTCGCTGATGCGCACCTGGCGGCGGAACTCGGCGCCGATTGCCGAGCTGGGCGCGAAGCCGGTGTAGAGCGTTCGGAACGGCAGCGCCGCCGAACGGCGCAGGTGAAAGCCGCAGCCCGCCAGCGGCGCCGCCAGCAGCGCAGCAGTTGCCAGCAGAGGCGCCACGCGCGCGATCGCGCGGCGCCTCGCCGGGATCGTTCGCAGCGCTTTTCGCACCGCCGCCTCAGACGACCACGTTGACCAGGCGCCCCGGCACGACGATCACCTTGCGTGCGGGGCGGCCGTCCGCATGCCGCGCGAACGCGTCGGTAGCCAACGCCGCCGCCTCGATCGCGGCACGGTCGGCGCCGGCCGCGACCTTCACCGCGCCGCGCACCTTGCCGTTGATCTGCAGCACCAGTTCGACTTCGTCCTGCGCGAGCGCGGTCTCGTCGACCTGCGGCCACGGCGCGTCGAGCAGGTCGCCGTGCACCGACGCATAGCCGAGCTCGCTCCACAGCGCGTGTCCGACGTGCGGAACCACCGGGTAGAGCACGCGGACCAGGATCGACAGCGCCTCGCGCAGCACTTCGGCGCTCTCCTGCGACGCGTCGAGCCTTGCGCCCTCGATCGCGTTCAGCATCTTCATCGCCGCCGACACCACCGTGTTGTACTGCCTGCGCTGGTAGTCGTAGTCGGCCTGCCGCAGGATCGCGTGGATCTCGCGCCGCAGCGCCTTGTGCGCGTCGTCCAGCCGCGCCGCATCGAGCGGTGCCGGGGGGGTCGCCCGAAGCGTGGCGTGCTGCGCATAAGCGCACGCCCACAGGCGGCGCAGGAAGCGCTGCGCGCCTTCGACGCCGGCGCCCGACCACTCGAGCGTCTGCTCGGGCGGGGACGCGAACATCACGAACAGGCGCGCAGTGTCGGCGCCGTAGCGGTCGATCAGCGACTGCGGGTCGACGCCATTGTTCTTGCTCTTGGACATCGTGCCGATGCCCTCGTAGTCCACCGGCAGGCCGTCGGTCTTCGAACGGCAGCCGACCGGCTTGCCCGACGCGTCGTGGATCCACTCGATGTCGTCGGGCCAGAAGTACTCGATGCCGCCCCGGTCGTTGCGCCGCGAGAAGATGTGGTTCAGCACCATGCCCTGGCACAGCAGGTTGCTGAAGGGCTCGTCGAAGCGCACCAGCCCGCGCTCGGGGTCGCCGGGGAAGTCGCCGCGCAGGTCGCGCATCACCTTGGTCCAGAAGCGCGCGTACAGCAGGTGCAGCACCGCGTGCTCGATGCCGCCGATGTACTGGTCCATCGGCATCCAGTAGTCGTTGCGCGCGTCGACCATCGATTCGTCGTTGTCGGGCGAGCAGTAGCGCATGTAGTACCACGACGAATCGACGAAGGTGTCCATCGTGTCGGTTTCGCGGCGCGCCGGCTTGCCGCACCTCGGGCAGGCGCAGGCGAGGAAGCGCTCGTCCTTCGCGAGCGGATTGCCGCTGCCGTCGGGCACCAGGTCCTCGGGCAGCACCACCGGCAGTTCGGCGTACGGCACCGGCACCGCCCCACAGTCCGTGCAGTGGATGATCGGGATCGGCGTGCCCCAGTAGCGCTGGCGCGAGATGCCCCAGTCGCGCAGC
>CAZBTE010000319.1:0-2902 GCA_964494665.1 uncultured Limnobacter sp. | reverse complement strand
CGAGTTCGTCGAGATGTACTGGCCGGGCAACCTGCGCCGCTCCTTCGATCCGCGTCCGCTGCCCGCGGGCGCGCGCGAGCCGCGCGTGTCGGTGCACCTCGCCTGCTGCAACGAGCCGCCCGAGATGGTGATCGCCACGCTCGACAGCCTCGCGCGGCTCGACTATTCGAACTACGAAGTGCTCGTCATCGACAACAACACGAAGGACTCGGCGCTGTGGAAGCCGGTGCAGCAACACGTCGAGCGGCTCGGCGAGCGCTTCCATTTCTTCCACCTGCCGAGCTGGCCCGGCTTCAAGGCGGGTGCGCTGAACTACGGACTCGAGCAGACCGACCCGGCGGCCGAGGTGGTCGGCGTCGTCGACGCCGACTACGTCGTGCGGCGCGACTGGCTGCGCTCGCTGGTCGGGCACTTCGACGACGCGAAGGTCGCCGTCGTGCAGGCGCCGCAGGCGCATCGCGAGTGGCAGCACCAGCCGCTGCGCCGGATGATGAACTACGAGTACGACGGCTTCTTCCGCATCGGCATGCATCATCGCAACGAGCGCGACGCCATCATCCAGCACGGCACGATGACGCTGATCCGCGCCAGTGCGCTGCGCGAGCACGGCCAGTGGGCCGAGTGGACCATCTGCGAGGACGCCGAGCTGGGGCTGCGCCTGATGAAGGCAGGCCTGTCGACGGTCTACGTCGACCGGGTGATGGGCGAGGGCCTCACGCCGGACGACTTCGCCGCGTTCCGCAAGCAGCGGCTTCGCTGGGCCCAGGGGGCGATGCAGATCCTCAAGGGCCATTGGCACGTGCTGGTCCGCGGCGGCGCGCTGACGCCCGGCCAGCGCTACCACTTCCTGACCGGCTGGCTGTCGTGGGTGGGCGACGCGCTGCACCTGGTGTTCGCCTTCGCGTCGATGTTCTGGACCGTCGGCGTGATCGCGGCTCCGAAGTACTTCAGCCTGCCGATTCCGCTCTTCATGGTGCCGCTGTTCGTGTTCTTCGCGGCCAAGGCGCTGTTCGGGCCGCTGCTGTATTCGCGCCGCGTGCGCTGCTCGCCGGCCGAGATCGCCGGCGCCGCGCTCGCGGGCATGGGCCTGTCGCACGCGGTGGCGCGCGGCGTTTTCAACGGACTGGCGCTGCGCCGGGCGGTCTTCGAGGTCACCCGCAAGGGCGCCGACAAGCAGGCGTCCGGCGCATTGCCCACGAGCGGTTACGGCGCGGTGCGAGAGGAAGCGCTGCTGCTGGCGGGCCTGGCAGCCTGCATCGCCGGCATGGCCTTCACGCGCGTGCCCGGCCAGGTCGAATCGGCGATGTGGATCGCGATCCTGGCGCTGCAGGCGTTGCCGTACGCGGCTGCGCTCGCCTGTACCGCGTTGTCGCGCATCCCGGAGCTCGCCAGCGAGCCGCCGGTCACCGAAGGTGGCGTGCGCGGGGCGCTGCGGGCGCTGCCGGCGCTGGCCAGGCAGCGCATCGACGACCGCAACTGACTGACCGTTCCGGGCGCCGGGTGCGTGCAGGCGCCACGCTGCCCGGCGGGGTCGCCTTCCCGGTGCGCCCGCGTGCCGGCGCTACAATCGACGATGCCCCTTCCCGGCCTTGCTCGATACCATGACCCCGCACCTCGTCACCGCCCTGTCGGGCCCGCTGCAGGACTTCGAGCGCCGCATCCTCGATGCGACGCCGCGGATCGAGCGCTGGTTCCGCATGGAGTGGCAGGATCACACGCCGCCGTTCTATGCGTCGGTCGACCTTCGCAACGCCGGTTTCAAGCTGGCGCCGGTCGACACCAACCTGTTCCCGGGCGGCTTCAACAACCTGTCCGAGCAGATGTTGCCGCTGGCGGTGCAGGCCGCGATGGCCGCGGTCGAGAAGTACTGCCCCGAGGCGCGCAACCTGCTGATGATTCCCGAGAGTCACACGCGCAACACGTACTACCTGCAGAACGTGCAGCGCCTGTCGACCATCCTGCGCCAGACCGGCCTGAACGTGCGCTTCGGCACGCTCGATCCGCAAGTCACGGCGCCGCGCGCGGTCGAGCTGCCCGACGGGCAGCCGATGACGGTCGAGCCGCTGGTGCGGCGCGGCTTTCGCGTCGGACTGCACGACTTCGATCCGTGCTTCGTGCTGCTGAACAACGACCTGTCCGCGGGACTCCCCGAAGTGCTCAAAGGCGTGCACGAGCAGGTGCTGCTGCCGCCGCTGCACGCCGGCTGGGCGGTGCGGCGCAAGTCGCAGCACTTCGCCGCGTACGCCGAGGTGACGCGGCGCTTCGCCCGGCAGTTCGACCTCGATCCGTGGCTGGTCACGCCGTACTTCAAGAGCTGCGGCAAGATCGATTTCCAGGCGCACGAAGGCGAGGACTGCCTGGCCACCGGGGTCGAGTCGCTGCTCAGGCAGATCCGCGCCCGCTACCGTGAATACCGCATCGCCGAGAAGCCGTTCGTCGTGATCAAGGCCGACGCCGGCACCTACGGCATGGGCGTGATGTCGGTGCGCGATCCGTCCGAAGTGCGCGACCTGAACCGCAAGCAACGCAACAAGATGGCGGTGGTCAAGGAGGGCCTCGAAGTGCGCGAGGTGATCCTGCAGGAGGGCGTGCACAGCTTCGAGACGGTGAACGACGGCGTCGCCGAGCCGGTGGTCTACATGATCGACCGCTACGTGGTGGGCGGCTTCTATCGCGTGCACACCGGCCGCGGCAAGGACGAGAACCTGAACGCGCCCGGCATGCACTTCGTGCCGCTGCCGTTCGCCGCCAGCTGCAACCTGCCCGACTGCAACGCTTCGACCGAGCATGCGTCGAACCGTTTCTACGTCTACGGCGTGGTGGCGCGGCTGGCGCTGCTGGCCGCCTCGATCGAGCTCGAGCAGACCGACCCGGACCAGTCGCGCTATGGCTGATCTTCCTT
>CAZBTE010000318.1:0-2903 GCA_964494665.1 uncultured Limnobacter sp. | reverse complement strand
GCGATGCCCAGCACCGACAACGCCGACTTCACCGGCTGGCGCTCGAGGTTGCGCAATACGATGCGCGTGGGCTGGCTCAGCAAGCGCCCCAGGCCGAGCCGCTCGATCACGGTGCGCCGGTAGCGGGCAGGCGGCGCGGGCCGCATCGCCTCGGCCGGCGGCAGGCGGAACGCCGCGCGTACCGCGATCAGCGCGCCGACAGCCGCTGCCGCAGCGGCGATGCCGATCGCGAACAGTGCGAGCTGCGGGCGCAGCTGCAGCCGCAACCAGGGAAAGCGGAAGAACTCCTGGTAGAGCTTGCCCATGCCGTCGGCGAGCCAGACGCCTGCCAGTACGCCGGCCACCGAGCCGATCGCAACCACCGCCATCACCAGCATCAGGTAATGCGCCGCGACCGCGAAGTCGCTGTAGCCGAACGCCTTGAGCACCGCGATCTGCTCGCGCTGCGTGCGCACCAGCCTCGCGGCCACCACGTTGAGCAGGAACGCCGCCACGCCGAGGAAGATCATCGGCACGACGCGCGCCATCGTCTCCAGCTGCTCGAGCTCCTGGTCGAGGTAGCGGTGCGAGATCTGCACGTCGCGGTCGTGGGCGCCGAGCCCGCCCCAGGCCTCGAGCAGCAGGTCGAGCTGCTCGACCACCTGCGCGGCCGGGCGGCCGGGGGCGAGGGACAGCGTCGCGTTGTTGAACGCACCCTCCATGCCGAACGCGGCCGCCAGCGCCGGGCGGTTCATCCACAGCACGGCGTAGCGCTTGAAGTCGGGAAACAGGTCGCCCGGGCGGATCTGGTAGATGTACTCGGGCGACAACGCGACGCCGGCAACCAGCAGGCGCTGGTGGCGGCCGTTCAGGATCATGCCGAGCCGGTCCCCGGGTGCCAGGCCGTGCGCTTCGGCGAAGGCTTCGCTCACCAGCACCTGGTCGTCGCGCCCCGGGTCGGGCAGCGCCCCGCTCCGCAGGAACAGGCGGTTCAGCGCCGGCTGCGCGCCCTCGGGAATCGACACCACCTGCCCGGTCACCGGCTGGTCGTAGCCTTCGACCTGGAGGTTCACCGGCGCGCGCACGCGCGTCTCGACCGTGGCCACCCCCGGCAGCTCGCGCAGGCGCACGGCAAGCGACTCGGGCGCGCGCTTCAGGTCGGCGAACACGTCGGCGAAGCGGTACTCGCGATAGAACTCGCGCTGCGTCAGGCGCAGCGAGTCGAGCGCGGCCAGCGACATCACGAAGGTGGCCACGCCGCCTGCCACCACCAGCGCGATTGCCAGCCCCTGCGCCTTCAGCGACCAGAGATTGCGCAGCAGCTTGCGGTCGAGCGCACGCATCGAGCTACCAGTGCAGTTCGTCCGGCGCGACCTTGCGCTCGTTCACGTGCTCCTCGACCACCCGTCCGTCGCTGAGCCGGATCACGCGGTCGGCCATGTCGGCGATCACCGCGTTGTGGGTGATCACCACGGTGGTGGTGCCCAGCCGGCGGTTGATGTCGGCCAGCACCTCGAGCACGCGCACGCCGGTGGCGGAATCGAGCGCGCCGGTCGGCTCGTCGCACAGCAGGATGCCGGGATTCTTGGCGATCGCGCGCGCGATCGCCACGCGCTGCTGCTCGCCGCCCGACATCTGCGCCGGGAAGTGATCCAGCCGTTCCTGCAGGCCGACCTGCGCCAGCGCGTCGCTCGGATCCATCGGCGCCTCGGCGATCTCGGTCACGATCTCCACGTTCTCGCGCGCGGTCAGGCTGGCGATCAGGTTGTAGAACTGGAACACGAAGCCGACGTGGCGGCGCCGGTAGTCCGTCAGGGTCGCGTCGTCGGCACGGGCGAGGTCGAGGTCGCGATGGCGCACCTCGCCCGAGGTGGCGCGATCGAGCCCTCCCAGGATGTTCAGCAGCGTCGACTTGCCGCTTCCCGAGGCGCCCAGCAGCACCACGAACTCGCCCGCGTACAGGTCGAGGTCGACGCCACGCAGCGCGTGGATCTCGACTTCGCCCATGCGAAACACGCGCGTAAGGCCACGCACGCGAAAGACCTGCTCGCGATCGGCGATCGCGGCCTGCACGACCGGGGCCTGCATCGGGGCCTCGAATTCCGTTTGGGGTCACGGGGATTGCGACTATGCCAGACAGGCATAATCGGGGGCACGGGGCCTGTCCGACGCGGCCCCTGCTCAAAGCGATGAACGGCACACTCCTTTACCACAACCCGCGCTGCTCGAAGTCGCGCGCGGCACTCGAGTTGCTCGAGCGGCACGGCATCGAGCCGACGATCGTGCGCTATCTCGACCAGCCGCCCGATGCGGCCGCGATCCGTGCGCTGCTCGGCATGCTGGGGATTCCGGCGCGCCAGCTGCTGCGTACCGGCGAGCCCGAGCATGCGGCGCTGAACCTCGCCGACCCGTCGCTCGACGACGCCGCGCTGATCGCGGCAATGGCCGCCCATCCGCGCCTGATCGAGCGCCCGGTCTTCGTGCATCGCGGGCGCGCGGTGATCGGCCGCCCGCCGGAACGCGTGCTCGAACTCCTCGACTGACCCCGATCCGGATTCCGAAATGGCCCAGTACGTCTACACGATGAACCGGGTGGGCAAGATCGTGCCCCCCAAGCGCGTGATCCTGAAGGACATCTCGCTCAGCTTCTTTCCCGGCGCCAAGATCGGCGTGCTCGGCCTGAACGGCTCGGGCAAGTCGACGCTGCTGCGCATCATGGCCGGCGTCGACCGCGAATACGAGGGCGAAGCCACGCCGATGCCGAACCTGCGCATCGGCTACCTGCCGCAGGAACCGCAGCTCGATCCGGCGCTCGACGTGCGCGGCAACGTCGAGCAGGGCCTCGGCGAAACCCTTGCGCTGCTCCATGAGTTCAATGCGATCAGCGAACGCTTCGCCGAGCCGATGGACGACGACGAGATGAA
>CAZBTE010000317.1:0-2913 GCA_964494665.1 uncultured Limnobacter sp. | reverse complement strand
GAACGGATCTGCAGCACCTTCGAGCCCAGGCTGGCCATCTCCAGCATCTCCTCGAAGGTGATGCGCTCGAGCCGTCGTGCCTCGGGCACGACGCGCGGGTCGGTGGTGTAGACGCCGTCGACGTCCGTGAAGATCAGGCATTCGTCGGCCTTCAGCGCTGCGGCAACCGCCACCGCCGACGTGTCCGAACCGCCGCGGCCGAGCGTGGTGACGTGGCCGAACTCGTCGATGCCCTGGAAGCCGGTGATGATCACCACGCGGCCGGCCTCGAGGTCGGCGCGCACGCGCGCGTCGTCGATCGAGACGATGCGCGCCTTGGTGTACGCGCTGTCGGTGCGTACCGGCACCTGCCAGCCGGTGTAGCTGATCGCATCGGTGCCGAGCGCCTTGAGTGCCATGGCCAACAGGCCGACCGACACCTGTTCGCCGGTCGACGCGATCATGTCGAGCTCGCGCGGATCGGGATTGGGCTGGATTTCACGCGCGAGCGCGATCAGGCGGTTGGTTTCGCCTGCCATCGCCGAAGGAACCACCACCACGCGGTGGCCGGCAGCGCGCCACTTGGCGACGCGGCGCGCGACATTCTGGATGCGCTCGACCGAGCCCATCGACGTGCCGCCGTACTTGTGAACGAACAGTGCCATGATTGCCGCAGCAGGACGCGACCGGGCGGGCCGCGAAAAGCCGCAAATTATACGGCAGCGACCTCTTCCGGCGACGTGCCGCGCGGGTCGGCCGGGTCGTCCGGGCACCAGCACAGGCGCACGCCGCGGCCGTCGTCCACGCTCCGGTCCGCCACGTCCGCGGCGCCCGGCGCGCTACCCGCGTCGGCTGCATGCGCTCCCGCATCCATGCCGAGCCCGGCGGCGTAGATCAGGCGTTGGCCGGCGAATACCGCCGGCATCGCCGCGCGCAACCATGGCGGCACGCCGCGCTCCTGGTACAGGTTCTTCAGCGTGCGGCTCGGTCCGCCCGAATGCGGGCGCAGCCGCGCAGCGGCCGGCGGCGGGCGCACCTCGATCGGCTGCGCCGAAAGCCACGCCGCATCGACGGCACCCGGGCCAACGCTCGGAACGACGGCGAGTCGCCCGTGCCAGCCCGGCAATGCGATTGCCGGTTCGCCGCTCCAGCGCAGCGTCAGGGAAGGCGGCGGATCGCGGCGCCAATCGCGCGCGTCGATCGGCTCGACCGTGATGCGGTCACGGTAACGGCGAAATCGCCAGGGCGCCGCCGTCACTGCCGCGCTCGCGGAGCGGCCGAGCAGCATCTGCGCGACCCACTGCGCGAGACGCGCCTGGGTCGGCATCGGCAATCCGAGCAGGCGCCACCACGTTCGCACCGCCTCGTTGCGCCGAAACACGGGCAACGCCGCCAGCACGACTCGATCCAGGGAACGCCGGTCGGCGGCCAGGCCCGCGGCGTGCAGGTCCGCTTCTCCCACTTCGCGCATCGCCTCGCCGCACTCGCGCAGCAACGCCGCGCTGCGCAGCACGTTCTCGCGCAGTCCCGGCACCGCCGCGCCGAGCGCGGGCAGCACCCGGGTGCGCAGCGTCGTGCGCAGCAGCGCCGGATCTTCGTTCATCGGATCCTCGACCCAGGAAAGCCGGCGCATGCTCGCGTAGGCGTCGAGTTGCTCGCGCCCCACGCCGAGCAGCGGGCGGATCAGCCAGCCGCCGGTGCGCGCTTCCGCCGGTGCCATGCCGCCCAGCGCCTCGGGGCCGCTGCCGCGCGCCAGGCGCATGAGCACTGTCTCGAGCTGGTCGTCGGCATGGTGCGCGGTGAGCAGCGCCGCCGCGCCGCTACGTGCGACCGCTTGCCACAGCGCCGCGTAGCGGGCCTCGCGCGCCCACGCTTCGAGGTTTTCGCCGGCGGCCGGGCGCGCATCGAGGCGCGTGCAGCCGAAGCGAACGCCCTGGCGCGCCGCCTCGCGTTCGCAGCACACCTGCCAGCGGTCGGCCTGCGGCTGCAGTCCGTGATGGACGTGCCAGGCGACGATGCGCGACGGCGCACGCAGCTGCGTCAGTGCATCGAGCAACACCGTGGAATCGCGCCCGCCGCTGAACGCGAGCACCAGCGTGGCCGGTTCGGCGAGCCGGCGCAGCGATGCGCCGACCGCTTCGAGGATCGCGTCGCCGGACGCGCCCTCAGGCCTGCCCGATCTCCTTGGAGCTGCCATACTCCATGATGCGCGCGTGGCGCTGCCTGAGCAGATCCTTGATGGCCGTGCCCTGGAACTGCCGCAGCGCATCGGACAACGCACGCTTGAGAAGGTGCGCCATCTGCGCCGGATCGCGGTGCGCGCCGCCCACCGGCTCGCTGACGATGCGATCGATCAGGCCGAGCGCCTTGAGCCGGTGCGCGGTGATGCCGAGCGTCTCGGCCGCCTCCGGCGCCTGGGCCGCGCTCTTCCACAGGATGGCGGCACAGCCCTCGGGCGAGATCACCGAATAGATCGCGTACTGGAGCATCAGCGTGAGATCGCCGACGGCGATCGCCAGCGCTCCGCCCGAGCCGCCCTCGCCGATCACCGTGGTGATGATCGGCACGCGCAGCGCGGCCATCTCGTAGAGGTTGCGGCCGATCGCCTCGGACTGGTTACGCTCCTCGGCACCGATGCCGGGAAACGCGCCGGGCGTGTCGACGAAAGTGATCACCGGCAGCTCGAACTTCTCGGCCAGCTTCATCAGCCGCAGCGCCTTGCGATAGCCCTCGGGCCGCGGCATGCCGAAGTTGCGCTGGCTGCGCTCCTTCGTGCCGTGCCCCTTCTGGTGCCCGAGCACCATCACCGGCTGGCCGTTCAGTCGCGCGAGGCCGCCGACGACCGCCGGGTCGTCGGCGAACTCGCGGTCGCCGTGCAGTTCGTGGAAGTCGGTGAAGATCGACTGCACGTAGTCGAGCGTGTACGGCCGCTGC
>CAZBTE010000316.1:0-2927 GCA_964494665.1 uncultured Limnobacter sp. | reverse complement strand
CGCGAGCAGCGCAGGATTCCAGGTACTGCTGCTCGGGGCACCCGACTACGCGCTGATCCATGCCGAGATCATCGACAGCGTGAGGCCCTTCCGCGGCACGGTTCCCGATGGCGGCACCACCAACGACACCCGCCCCGAACTGCGGTTGACGCTCGATTCGGTGCTCGAGAGCGGCGACTCGCTGAGGATCTTTCGCGCGACGGGCTCCGACCCCGCTGTCCTGGTGCGGGAATTCACGCGCCGCGACGACGAGTTTTCCTTCACCGACAGTCGACTGGACATCGGCAAGACGTACACGTACACGGCGCAGGTCGTCGACGCAGCCGGCAACACCACCCCGCTCGCCCTCGACTACTCGATCTCGATCACCTTGATCTGAGGTGCACGCGCCGCGTCTGTCGCGTCTTTGCAACCTGATAACATCGCCCGCAACCGGGCATCGGCCTGCCCGGACCGATAATGCGGGCAGCGCAACGCGCGCCTGCCGCGCGAGCTAGCCTGTCAGCCGTGCCAGCACCGACGGAACGCCCGACGCAGCACGCCTGCCGGCGGCGCAACGTTCTCAACGACAAGGATTCATGCGGCTACCAGCCCTCGTCTTCGCCAGCCTGCTCGTGCCGTGTTCCGCGGCGACTGCAGCTTCGCTCGCCGAAGTGGTGCGCAGCGCGCTGGCGAACTATCCGGCGATCGCGGTGGCGCAATCGAACCGCAGCGTGGCGCAGTACGACCAGGCACGTGCGCGCGCCCTGCACTATCCGACGGTCGACCTGCTCGGCACCCGGCGGCTCGCCGGCGCAGCCAGCAACCTCGCGCAGCCCCGTCTGCGCGTCAACGTCTGGGCCTCGGGCGGCATCGACGCGGCCATCGAACGCGAAGGCCTGCGCGAGAGCGCACTGGCCAGCCGCGAGCTCGAAACGCGCGAAGCAGTGGCCTTCGAGGCCGCACAGGCGTACCTGCGCCTGCTGCGCGGCGTGAGAGTGCTCGAGGCCACGCAGCGCAACCTCGAGCGCCACGAGGCGCTGGTGAAGGACTTCGCGGCAATCGCGTCGATCGACGTCGGACGACGCTACGACCTGGTGCAGGCGCGCACGCGGCTCGAGCAGGTGCGACTGCAGATCGCCGACAGCGAAGCCGAGATCGCCGCAGCGCGCGAAGCCCTTGCCCGCTTCTACGCACCGCCGATCCCCGTCGCCGAACTCGCCCTGCCGGCGCCGCTTGCCGAACCCGCGCCCGGCGCGCCACAGGTCACGCTGGTGGGCCATCCGACCGTGGAAGCCGCCCAGCGCGAGTTGCTCGCCGCCCAGGCCGACGTCAAGGTGACGCGCGCCGACCGCATGCTGCGCGTGGACGTCGAATCGACGATGGGCAAGGAAAGCGCCACGCAGCTGGTCGTCTCCTGGCCCGCGTTCGATCTCGGACGCACTGCCGCCGAGCAGGCCGCACAAGCCGCGCTGATCGGCGCACGCGCCCGCGTGGACGAGCAGGAACGGCTTATCGAGGAGCAGCAGCGCGCGGCGCTGCAGGATTACCGTGCCGCGCAGCGCCGCCAAACGGTCTCCCGGGGCCAGATCGGCCTGGCCGAAGAACTGGTCGAGGTCTATCGCGAGCAGTTCCGCATCGGCCGGCGCAACCTGCTCGACCTGCTGAACGCGTTCGCCGAGTTGTCCAGCGCCGAGATCACTTACGAGGCATCGCGCGTGGACCAGTCGCTCGCGCGCTACCGGATGGAGTTCGCGCAAGGCCGGCTCGCAACGCATTTCGAACGGACATCGCCATGAAGGCTCCCGAAGCATCCGTTGCGGCCGATGCAGCCGCGGCCATCGCGGCGCCCGCCGCCGACGAGTTGCTGCAGGGCATCGCCCAGCTCGCGCGGCTGGGCGGCAAGCCGCTGTCGGCGGTAGCGTTGCAGGCGCAATGCACGCGCGAGCGCGACGGCCGCATCAACCTCGAATCGCTGCGCGGCACGCTGGCGGCTGCCGGCCTGGATCTCGCGCGCGTCGACGGCACGCTGGCGCGGCTGGGGCGCGACCACCTGCCGGCGATGGTCGCGCTCGAGGGCGGCGCCTGGCGCGTCGTCACGACCGCGGACGAGCTGCTGTCGGCCGACCTGAAGAACGCGTACGCCGGCCACTACCTCACGCTGACGCCGCGCCCGGCTCCCGACATGCGCTCGGAGATTCCCGCCCGGCGCAGCGCACGCGCCTGGTTCTGCCGCGTGCTGTGGGGCTTGCGCCAGTACTACGTGCACGTGGCGCTGGCCACGCTGCTGGTGAACGTGCTTTCGATCGTGGTGTCGCTGTACGTGATGAACGTCTACGACCGCGTGGTGCCCAACCGCACCTACGAGACGCTGTGGGTGCTGACCATCGGGACCGTCGGCGCGCTGGTCTTCGATTTCATCGCGCGCACGCTGCGCGGCTGGCTGGTCGACACCGCCGGCAAGCGCGCCGACCTGGATATCAGCGCCGGGCTGTTCCAGCGCCTGCTCGGCATCCAGCTGATCCAGAAGCCCGCCTCGGCCGGCGCCTTCGTGAGCAACCTGCGCGACTTCGAAGCCATCCGCGAGGTGATGACGTCGGCCACGCTCACGGCGCTGATCGACCTGCCGTTCTTCCTGCTGTTCGTCGTGGTGATCGCGTCGATCGCGCCGCCGCTGGCGCTGGTACCGCTGGTGGCGATCGCGGTGGTGGTGATCGTGGGCGCGCTGGTACAGGCCCCGCTGGCGCGCAGCATCCGCGACTCGATGAAGGAGAGCTCGCAGCGGCAGGGCCTGGCAGTGGAAACCGTCGAAGGGCTCGAAACGCTGAAGGTCAACAACGCGCAGGCGCACGCGCAGCAGCGCTGGGAGTGGTACACCGAGACGGTGGCGGTAGCGTCGATGAAGGCGCGCAACCTCTCGAACCTGGTGATCAACGCCACAGCCTCGA
>CAZBTE010000315.1:0-2938 GCA_964494665.1 uncultured Limnobacter sp. | reverse complement strand
CGATCTGCGTACCCGTGGTCTCGGTGATCTGGCGGATCGTCGCCCCGCCCTTGCCGATCACGTCGCGGATGCGCTCGGGGTTGATCTTCATCGTATACATGCGCGGCGCGTAATCGGAGAGCTCCTCGCGCGCCCCGCCCATCGCCTGCTGCATCAGGCCCAGGATGTGCAGGCGGCCTTCGCGCGCCTGCGCGAGCGCGACCTGCATGATCTCCTTCGTGATGCCCTGGATCTTGATGTCCATCTGCAGCGCCGTGATGCCGGTCGTGGTCCCCGCCACCTTGAAGTCCATGTCGCCGAGGTGATCCTCGTCGCCCAGGATGTCGGTGAGCACCGCGAAGCGGCTCCCGTCCTTGATCAGGCCCATGGCCACGCCTGCCACGTGCGCCTTCACCGGCACGCCAGCGTCCATCAGCGCGAGGCAGCCGCCGCAAACGGAGGCCATCGACGACGAGCCGTTCGACTCGGTGATCTCGGAGACCACGCGCAGCGAATAGGCGAACTCCTCGGCGCCCGGCAGCAGCGGCCGGATCGCGCGCTTGGCCAGGTTGCCGTGCCCGACCTCGCGCCGCTTGGGTGCGCCGAAGCGGCCGGTCTCGCCGGTGGCGAACGGCGGCATGTTGTAGTTGAACATGAAGCGCTCGCGATACTCGCCGGTGATCGCGTCGATGATCTGCTCGTCGCGCGAGGTTCCCAGCGTGGCGACCACCATCGCCTGCGTCTCGCCACGCGTGAACAGCGCCGAGCCGTGGGCGCGCGGCATCACGCTGGTGCGGATGGCGATCGGGCGCACGGTGCGCGTGTCGCGACCGTCGATGCGTGGCTCGCCCCCCAGGATCTGGCTGCGCACGATGCGGTATTGCACGTCGAACAGCAGGTTGCCCAGCTCGTTCGCGTCCGGCGCGGACCGGCCCTGCGCGGCGGCCTCCTCGACGATGCGTGCGGCGGTGGCCTTCTCGATCTCGCCGATGCGCGCCATGCGCTGCTGCTTGTTGCGCACCGCATAGGCGGCGCGCATGTCGGCCTCGGCCAGCTCGTTGACGCGTGCGATCAGGCTTTCGTTCTTCGGCGGCGGGGTCCAGTCCCAGGCCGGCTTGCCGGCCATTTCGACCAGCTCGTCGATCGCCTTGATCGCCACCTGCATCTGCTCGTGGCCATAGACCACCGCGCCGAGCATCACGTCTTCGGGCAGCTCGTGCGCCTCGGACTCCACCATCAGCACGGCGGCATCGGTGCCCGCCACGACCAGGTCGAGTTTGGAGCCCTCCATCTGGGTCGCGCTCGGATTGACCACGTACTGGCCGTCGATGTAGCCCACCCGCGCCGCACCGATCGGGCCGTCGAATGGAATGCCCGACAGCGCCAGCGCCGCCGAGGCACCGATCATCGCCGGGATGTCGCTGTCGACTTCCGGGTTGCTCGACATCACCTGGACGATGATCTGGACTTCGTTGTAGAAGCCTTCGGGGAACAGCGGCCGGATCGGCCGGTCGATCAGGCGGCAGATGAGGATCTCGCGCTCGGTCGGACGACCCTCGCGCTTGAAGAACCCGCCGGGAATGCGCCCGGCGGCATAGAATTTCTCGACGTAGTCGACCGTCAGGGGGAAGAAGTCCTGGCCGGGCTTGACGTTCTTGGCGGCCACGACGGTGGCCAGCACGACGGTGTCGTCCATGCTGACGACGACCGAGCCCGAGGCCTGGCGGGCAATTTCGCCCGTTTCGATCGTGACGGTGTTGCCGCCCCACTGAAACGATTTCTTAGCGATTTCGAACACTTCGATTCCTTTTCAACATTGCCCGCGCAATCGATCCGGCGGCGCGGTTCGCCTGTCGACGGTCCAAAGCAAGAAACCCGCAAGGTTCGCTTGCGGGTTTCCTGTCTGTTCTGTCATCCGCGCAGACCGAGCCTCTCGATCAGCGCCTTGTAGCTCGAAGGGCTCGTTCCCTTCAGGTAGTCGAGCAGCTTGCGGCGCCGGCTGACCATCTTCAGCAGGCCGCGGCGCGAATGGTGGTCCTTCGCGTGCGCCTTGAAGTGCTCGGTCAGTTCGACGATGCGAGCGGTGAGCAGCGCGACCTGAACCTCCGGCGAGCCGGTGTCGTTCTTGCCACGCTGGTAATCGGCGACGATCTTCGCCTTGTCGATGTTGGCGACAGCCATGGTTTTCCCCTGTGCAAAGACATTCACTTGCGGCATCGCCGGGATGCAATGCCGTGCCCGTTCCCGCGCCTGTGTACCGCAGGTCGCGCGCAACCGCCGGATTATAGCCGGATCCGGCCCGATTCAGACGCCACCCTGCGGATTGACCCGCACGTCCTTCGAGTGGAGACGGTTCAGCGCGCTCAGGTAGGCCTTGGCCGAGGCGACGACGATGTCGGGATCGGCGCCCACGCCGTTCACGATGCGGCCGGCCTTGGCCAGTCGAACCGTCACCTCGCCCTGGGACTCGGTGCCGGTGGTGATCGCGTTCACCGAGAACAGCATCAGCTCGGCGCCGCTGTCGACCTTCGCCTCGATCGCCTTGAAGGTCGCGTCGACCGGTCCGTTGCCGTCCGACTCGGTGTGCTCCTCGCGCCCGTCGATCGTCATCGTGACGCGCGCGTGCGGCCGCTCGCTGGTTCCCGAGGCCTGCGCCATCGAGACCAGCTGGTAGTGCTCGTCGGCCTCATGGTGCACCGCCTGGTCGGACACCAGCGCGTGGATGTCTTCGTCGAAGATCTCCGCCTTGCGGTCGGCCAGGTCCTTGAAGCGCTGGAAGGCAGCGTTGACTTCCTGCTCCGACTCGAGCTCGATGCCCAGTTCCTGCAGACGCTGCTTGAACGCGTTGCGCCCCGAGAGCTTGCCCAGCACGATCTTGTTGGCCGTCCAGCCGACGTCCTCGGCACGCATGATCTCGTAGGTGTCGCGCTGCTTGAGCACGCCGTCCTGGTGGATGCCC
>CAZBTE010000314.1:0-2951 GCA_964494665.1 uncultured Limnobacter sp. | reverse complement strand
ACGTCGACCGTCGCAGTGACATCGTTGGTGATCGGCAGGAACTCCCCGCCGGTGCGCGCCAGGATGACGTTGCCGCCGAGCGACGGCACGCGCTCGGAGCGCTGGATGCGATAGAACTCGCGCGTGCGCTCGACATTGAGCACCGCCACGCGCAGGTCGCGGTTGTTGGCGAGGGCGCTCGCCACCAGCGCCTCGAGGCTCTCGTCGACGAAGAAGTCGCGCCAGCCGACATCGGCGATCGCCACGCCACCCTCGCCCGCCAGCGTGCTCTCGGGCACCGGCCACTCCCCCGGGATGCCGGCCTGGGGTTCGGGCGGCTTCGGCGCCAGGATGCCGCAGCCCGCCAGCAGCGTGGCCACGAGGGCGGTTGCCGCGGCTGGAACCTTACGCATGATGCTTCCTCCTCTCGAGCAGGCCCAGGATCATTACGTAGAAGAGCGGCACGAAGAACAGCGCGAGCGAGGTGCCGACCAGCATGCCGCCGATGACGCCGGTGCCGATCGCGCGCTGCGCCCCGGAACCCGCGCCGCTCGCGATCGCGAGGGGCAGCACGCCGAAGCCGAAGGCCAGCGAGGTCATCAGGATCGGGCGCAGGCGATCGCGGATCGCGTGCAGCGTGGCCTCGACCACCTCGACGCCGCTTTCGATGTTGGCCCGGGCGAACTGGATGATCAGGATCGCGTTCTTGCTCGACAGGCCCACCGAGGTGAGCATCGCCACCTGGAAGTAGACGTCGCGCTCCATGCCGCGCAGCGTGTTGGCGAGCACCGCCCCCAGGATGCCGAGCGGGGCGACCAGCAGCACCGCGGTCGGCACCGACCAGCTCTCGTAGAGCGCCGCGAGGCACAGGAACACCATCAGCAGCGACAGGATGTACAGCAGCGAAGTCTGTCCGCCGGCCTGCTTTTCCTGGTACGACAGGGCGGTCCACTCCATGCCGAAGCCCTGCGGCAGCTCCGCCACGAGGCGCTCGATCTCCGCCATCGCGTCGCCGGTGCTGACGCCCGGCGCGCCCTCGCCGATGATCTCCACCGCCGACACGCCGTTGTAGCGCTCGAGGCGCGGCGAGCCGTACTCCCAGCGCACGCTCGCGAAGGCGGCGAACGGCACCATCTCGCCGGCCATGTTGCGCACCGACCAGAGGCTGAAGTTCTCCGGCGCCATCCGGAACGGGGCGTCCGCCTGGATATAGACGCGCTTGATGCGGCCCCGGTCGAGGAAGTCGTCGATGTAGCGCCCGCCCCACGCGGAGCTCAGCGTCGCGTTCACGTCCGCGATCGACAGGCCGAGGGCGCTCGCCTTCTCGATGTCCACGTCGACGCGCAGCTGCGGCGTGTCTTCCTGGCCGTTCGGGCGCACGTTGACGAGCAACGGGCTCTGCGCCGCGGCGCCGAGCAGCTGGTTGCGCGCCGCGACCAGCGCATTGTGGCCCAGGCTGCCGTTGTCCTTCAGGAAGAAGGCGAAGCCGGCCGCGGTGCCGAGCTCGGGCATCGCCGGCGGCGAGAACGAGAACGCGAACGCATCCTTGATCTGGCTGAGGGCCGCCATGCCGCGGGCCGCGACGGCCTGCGCGCTGAGGTCTGCGGATTCGCGCTCGCTCCAGTCCTTCAGCTTGACGAACGCCATGGCGTTGTTCTGGCCGCTGCCGCCGAAGCTGAAGCCCTGCACGCTGAAGACCGACTGCACGGTTTCGGTTTCATTCTCGAGGAAATGCCGTTCGAGCTTCTCGATCGACGCCATCGTGCGCTCCTGCGTCGCACCCACCGGCGCCATCACCTGCGACATCAGCACGCCCTGGTCCTCTTCGGGCAGGAACGAACCCGGCAGGCGCACGAACAGCACCAGCATCACCCCGACCAGCACCGCGAACACCGCAAGGAAGCGCAGCTTGCGCGACAGCACGCCGCGCTCGCCGCGCTGCACGCCATCCGAGGTGTGCTGGTAGGCACGATTGAAGCGTCCGAAGAAGCCCCGCCCGGAATGCCCGTGGTCCTTGCCCACGGGCTTCAACATCGTGGCGCACAGTGCCGGGGTGATCACGATCGCCACCACCACCGACAGGCTCATCGCCGCGACGATGGTCGCAGTGAACTGGCGGTAGATGACGCCGGTGGCACCGCCGAGGAAGCCCATCGGTACGAACACCGCGGCCAGCACCATCGCGATGCCGACCAGCGCGCCGGTGATCTGGTCCATCGATTTGCGCGTCGCCTCGAGTGGCGGCAGGCCCTCTTCGGACATCACGCGCTCGACGTTCTCGACCACCACGATCGCGTCGTCGACCAGCAGGCCGATCGCGAGCACCATCGCGAACATCGTCAGCATGTTGATCGAGAAGCCGAAGGCGAGCAGCGCCGCGAAGGTGCCGAGCAGCACGATCGGCACGGCGATGGTCGGGATCAGGGTCGCGCGCAGGTTCTGCAGGAACAGGTACATGACCAGGAACACGAGCGCCACGGCCTCGAGCAGCGTGGTGATCACGCCGATGATCGACACCCGGACGAACGGGGTGGTGTCGAACGCCGCGGTCGCCGCCAGCCCCGGCGGGAAGTAAGGTTGCAGCGACTCGAGCGTGCTGTTGATCGCGTTGGCGGTGTCGAGCGCATTGGCGCCGGTCGCCAGCGAGATCGCGACGCCGGTCGCGGGCTTGCCGTTGAAGCGCGTGATGTTCTCGTAGGATTCCGAGCCCATCTCGACGCGCGCGACCTCGCCGAGCTTGAGCTCCGAGCCGTCGCGATTGCTGCGCACGACGATGTTGCGGAACTGCTCGGGCGTCTGCAGGCGCTCCTGCGCCGTGATCGACGCGTTCAGCTGCTGGCCCGGCACGGCCGGCGTGCCGCCCACCTGGCCGACTGCGACCTGGGCGTTCTGGGCCTGTATGGCCGCGGTGATGTCGCCGACCGAGAGCCGGTAGACGTCGAGCTTGTTCGGGTCGAGCCAGATGCGCATCG
>CAZBTE010000313.1:0-2958 GCA_964494665.1 uncultured Limnobacter sp. | reverse complement strand
AGGCGCACACCGGCCACGGCAACGTGATGCCGATGTCGCTGCACGGCGGACCGGGCCGCGCCGGCGGTGGCGAAGAGCTGGGCGGCCTGCGCGCACTGGCCTTCTACCACCAGCGCAGCGCAGTCCAGGCGCCGCCGGAAGTGCTGGCGCAGCTGGCCGAGGGGGCGGCGTCGTGGCAGGGCGGCGCAGCCTGACACGGAGCGCTCATCGCAGTCCCCGAGCAGTGCGTGATCCTGGCGAAGCTGCAATACTCGGGGTCACCGCTGCCCCGCCCGAGGAGACCGACCATGACCAATCACGTGTACAAGCACATCGAGCTCACCGGCTCGTCGAAGACCGGCACCGACGACGCGATCCGCAACGCACTCGCGAAGGCGCACGAGACGCTGCGCAAGATCCAGTGGTTTCGCGTCACCGAGACGCGCGGCCACGTGGTCGACGGCAAGGTCGCGCATTGGCAGGTAACGATCAATGTCGGGTTCACGCTGGACTGAGGTTCGCGGCGCGGCCGCGCCGAATGCGGCCGCGCGCCTTGCCCTGGCCCTCGCGCTGATCGCTGCGGGCGCGTTGCCGATCGTGGCCGCGGCACAAGCCGCCGGCGCGAACGCCGCGAGCGACCCCGACGCGCGCTACCGCCAGGAGCGCGAGCGCTGCGAACGCATGCAGTCAGCCGACGACCGCGCCACCTGCCTGCGCGAGGCGGCGGCGGCCCGTGCCGACGCGCGACGCGGCCGGCTGGTCACGGGGCCCGACGACCCCATCCGCTACCTCGAGAACGCGTTGCGCCGCTGCGAGCCGTTGCCACCCGACCAGCGCGCCGACTGCGAATACCGCGTGCGCGGCGGTGGCACCGCGCGCGGCAGCGTCGAAGCGGGCGGCATCTACCGCGAGACGGTCACGCGAGAAATTCCCGCGCAGGACGACACAGGCCGCTGACGCAGCACAGCCCGGGCGCGAACCACCGACACGGTCCGGCATCGCACCCTGTTACCCTCGGCGCAGGGAGGGGGCCCTTGTCTTGTTTCAAGGAGTTGCGCCATGCCGTCACTGGCCGAAGACTACCCTCGCCTGCTTTCGGGGAAACACGAGCCGCCGTGCCTGTCGCTGTACCAGCCGACGCACCGCATGCACCCCGACAATCAGCAGGATCCGATCCGCTTCCGCAACCTCGTGAAGGCGCTGGCCGAGTCGCTGCATCGCAAGTACCCGGCGCGCGACGCCGCGCCACTGCTGGCGCCGTTCGAGCAACTCGCCGCTGATCGCGAGTTCTGGAACCACACGCTCGACGGACTGGCCGTGCTGGCGGCGCCCGGTTTCTTCCGCGCCTGGCGGCTGCAACGGCCGGTCGCCGAACTGACCGTGGTGGCCGACAGCTTCCACACCAAGCCGCTGATGCGCGTGCTGCAGTCGGCCGACCGCTACCACGTGCTCGGGCTGAACCGGCACGAGGCCCGGCTGTTCGAAGGCAATCGCGACGCGCTCGACGAGGTCGACCTGGCCATCGACGCCGAAGCGGCAACTCCCGCCGAGCGCGAGCGCGCCACGCGCGTCTACGGCTCGGGCGCGCTGGGCGCAACGCGGCACGGCACCGACCTGAAGCAGGCGATGCGCGACAAGGACGCCGAACGCTTCTTCCGCGACATCGACGCCGACGTGCTCGAGCACTATTCGCGCCCCACCGGAATGCCGCTGCTGCTGGCCGCCCTGCCCGAGCACCATCACCTGTTTCGCCGCGTCAGCCGCAATCCGTTGCTCGCCGCCGGGGCGATCGACGTGCACCCGGACGACCTGTCGATCGAGCAGTTGCGCGCGCGCGCGTGGGCGCTCGCCGAACCCTGGTACCTGGCACGACTGGCGAAGCTGGTGGAAGCTTTCGAGGCAGCCAAGGCGAAGAACACGGGCAGCGACGACCTGCACGAAGTGGCGAAGGCAGCCGCGGCCGGCCAGGTGGCCACGCTGCTGATCGAGGCCGACCGCATCATTCCGGGTCGCTTCGACGCGTCCGACGGCAGCGTGGTGGAGGCCAGGCTCGTCGACCCCGAGGTGGACGACCTGCTCGACGACATCGGTGAGCGCGTGATCGCCACCGGCGGCGAAGTGGTGATCGTGCCGGCGGCACGCATGCCGACGATCACCGGGCTGGCGGCGATCTACCGCTTCCCCGGTTAGACGCGAATCACTCGACGAACATCGTCGCTGGGCACTCGAGGTAGCCGCGCAGCGCCTGCACGAACTCGGCACCGTGCATGCCGTCGACCACGCGGTGGTCGAACGACGAGGACAGGTTCATCATGCTGCGCGCCACCACCATCCCGGAGCGGATCACCGGCCGCTCGACGATGCGGTTCACGCCCACGATCGCCACCTCGGGGCGATTGATCACCGGCGTCGAAGCGATGCCGCCGAGCGCGCCCAGGCTGGTGATCGTGATGGTCGAGCCCGACAGCTCCTCGCGCAGCGCCTTGCCGCTGCGCGCGGCCTGCGCGAGCCGCGTGATCTCCGCGGCGCTCGACCACAGGTCGCGCGCCCCGGCGTGGCGCAGCACCGGCACCATCAGCCCGGTGTCGGTCTGCGTGGCGATGCCGGCATGCACCGCGCCGTAGCGGTTGACCACGCCCGCCTCGTCGTCGTAGCGCGCGTTCACCTGCGGGAACTCGCGCACCGCCAACACGATCGCGCGCAGCAGGAACGGCAGCAGCGTGAGGCGTCCGCGCGCGTCACCGTGCTTCGCATTGAGCTGCGCGCGCAGCGCCTCGAGCTCGCTGACGTCGACCTCCTCGACGTAGCTGAAGTGCGGGATGTGGCGCTTGGCCTCCTGCATCTTCTCGGCGATGCGACGGCGCAGGCCGATGACCGGCACCGCCTGCACGTCGTGGTTTTCGGCATAGCCGTGGGCGACGCTCGCAGGCGACCGGGCGCCCGCGCGCGCTGCGGGCGGCGCGCCGGCTCCGTCCGGCC
>CAZBTE010000312.1:0-2965 GCA_964494665.1 uncultured Limnobacter sp. | reverse complement strand
CGTGCCCAAGCCGGCGCTACGGGTGGTGGGTGGAACGGCGGTCGACGACGTGCGCTCGGCGGCGCCGGGCGGGGGCTGAGTCACGTTAAGGTCGTCGAGCCTCCCGGCCGGTTTGCGTTCCGTCAGGACCGACGGGCGGGCCGGGATCGGGCCGCTTGGCGTCTGTATGATGAGCGATCGGCGAGGCCGGTCGACCGATTGCGATCCGGCAGAACCCGCATCGGCAACGACCCAGTCAAGGCACGCATGACCACCACCATTTCGCCCTCCATCTTCAAGGCCTACGACATCCGCGGCGTGGTCGACGACACGCTCACGGTCGAAGCGGTGCGCGCGATCGGCCTGGCGTTGGGCACGCGCGCCCGCACGGCGGGCGCGCGCGAGACCGCGATCGGCCGCGACGGCCGGCTGTCGGGACCGAAGCTCGCCGGCGCGCTTGCCGAGGGCTTCCGCGATGCCGGCGTGTCGGTGATCGACATCGGCATGGTGCCTACGCCGGTCGTCTACTACGCGACGTTCGAGCTGGGCACCGGCACCGGCGTGGCGGTCACCGGCAGCCACAATCCGCCCGACTACAACGGCCTGAAGATGGTGATCGCCGGCGAGGCGATCTACGGCGACGCGATCCAGGCGTTGCGCGAGGCGATCGCATCGGGAGCGCTGGTAGAGGTGCCCGAGGCGCAGCGCGGCGGCCTGCGCGCCGAGGACTTGTCGGCGCGCTACCTCGCGCGCATCACCGGCGACGTGAAGCTCGCGCGGCCGATGAAGATCGCGATCGACTGCGGCAACGGCGTGGCCGGGGCGCTGGCGCCGCAACTGTTCCGCGCGCTCGGCTGCGAGGTGGTCGAACTCTTCTGCGAAGTCGACGGCACTTTCCCGAACCACCATCCCGATCCGGCGCACCCGGAGAACCTGCAGGACCTGATCCGCGCGCTGCGCGGAACCGACGCCGAGATCGGCCTCGCCTTCGACGGCGATGGTGACCGGCTGGGCGTGGTGACCAAGGACGGGCAGATCATCTATCCCGACCGGCAGCTGATGCTGTTCGCCGAGGACGTGCTGTCGCGCAATCCGGGCGCCGAGATCATCTTCGACGTGAAGTGCAGCCGCAACGTCGCCGCACACGTGCGCGCGCACGGCGGGCGGCCGACGATGTGGCGCACCGGCCATTCGCTGGTGAAGGCCAAGCTGAAGGAAACCGGTGCGCCGCTGGCGGGCGAGATGAGCGGCCATGTGTTCTTCAAGGAGCGCTGGTACGGCTTCGACGACGGGCTGTACACCGGCGCGCGGTTGCTCGAGATCCTGTCGCGGCATGCCGATCCGAGCGCGGTGCTGAACGCGCTGCCGGACTCGCTGGCCACGCCCGAGTTGCAGCTGAAAACGGCCGAAGGCGAGAACTTCACGCTGGTCGAGGCGTTGAAGCGCGACGCGAAGTTCGACGGCGCCACCGAGGTGATCACGATCGACGGCGTGCGCGCCGAGTACCCGGACGGCTTCGGGCTGGCGCGCCCGTCGAACACCACGCCGGTGGTGGTGATCCGCTTCGAGGCCGACACGCCCGAGGCGCTGGCGCGCATCCAGGCGGATTTCCGGCGCGCGATCCTGGCGGTGAAACCGGGGGCGGCGCTGCCGTTCTGAGTGCCCCTTCGCGGCGCTTCAGACCCGGTAGTCGTCGCGCGACTTCCCCTGCGCTTCGAGCGCCGCCAGCCAGCGCGGCGTGCGCCCTCGCCCTGACCAGGTTTCTCCGGTCTTGCCGTTGCGGTATTTCGGAGCGACCGGTTTCCTCGGTGCTCCCGTCGATGCGGGGCGCTTTTTCGCGGCACCCTTGGCGGCACGCCCCCTGCGCGGGCTGGCGGCTCCGAGATCGTCGACCGTGACGCCGAGCCTCTTCATCAGCGCGACGACCTGCGCGACGGCCTGCTTTTTCTTCTGCTCCGCGGCTTCTTCGAGTTTGCGCGCCTGCGCCTCGAGCTTCTCGATCTGCTTGCGGAGGGATTCGTAGGAACGGCGGGGCATTTCGGGCGTGGATCCTGACGCGGCAGACTGCCGGGACCCCGATACTGCCAGAGCGCAGCCGGGCGGTACAGCCCGCAGTGGGGCGGGCAGCGGGCCGGCAAGCAGGCGGGAAGCAGGCAGGAAGCGGGGCAGGAAGCGGGGCAGGTTGCGGAGCGGGCTGAATTCTTGATGTTTGCTGCTGTTTCAGTTGCAGCGCGGCTGGCATAATCGCGCGGAGTCGCGGCATCGGTCGCCGCGGACCTGCCAGTCGATGCGTAGCGCCCCATACCGGAAGCAGAACAGAAGCCCCGCAGTCCGTGAACCCGCCTTCCGGGGGCGCGGCGCTTTCGCGTGCCGCTCGGGCGTCGCGCTTCGTCCAGTGCAGGGCCGGAGGGGGCGGCACGCGTGACACGCGTGGCAGTCTTCTTCGTGGCCTCGCCGCTGCACTACCTGGCTGCCCGTCGTGTCGCGCTCGAGCACGAGCCGGATGCCCGCCGCATCCTCGTCTACTACAACCGTGTGCTCGAGCCGGTGGTGCGCGCGACCGACTGGGACGCCACGCTGTACATTCCGTGGCCGCGCTTCGATCCCCTGCCGGGACCGTTCGGACGGCACCGGCGCCTGCTGGAGAACCTGCGCCGCGTGGCTGCAGCCGTTGGCAGGGCGCAGACGCTGGTGCTGCACAGCCCGGTCTTCGATACCGAGGCGATCAACTATTTCCTGCGCGCGCTGCCGCGGATGACCGGTGCGTCGGCGATGATTGCGCGCATTCTCCCCGACGGGTTGCTCAACGTGCAGCGCTATCCGCTCAGCCTGGTGCGTCGCGGCGCGCAATGGTTGCGCGGCTTCCGGCGGCTCGCGAGCCCGATGCTGGACTACTCGCGCTTCTCCGGCGACCGGATCGGCTCGGATGCGCCGTTCGTCGATCGCATCTACGTACTTGCCGGCTTTCCGCATCGCTACGATCCGC
>CAZBTE010000311.1:2523-2965 GCA_964494665.1 uncultured Limnobacter sp. | reverse complement strand
CGCGCCTGCACCCGAGGCGCTCGCACGCGGTGCCGCAGCGGCGGACAGCGCGCACGCGAGCGCGGCCGATGCGGTGCTGCTCGCCCCGGCGTTCTGGGCGCAGGCGGTGAGCGACGGCGACCTGCCGGCCTGGGAGCACGCCTGGGAGGCGTTCGACCGCTGGTTCGGCGCACGGCTGGAGGCATCGCCGCACATCGCCCGTCGCGAACTGCGCCTGGTGCTGACCGGCGAGCGCAGCCTCGTCGAGCTGGCGCTCCTGCCGGGCGACCGCTGGCGGCCATGGCGACGACTGCACCTGGGCGCGCTGTTGCGCGAGACCTCGTGAGCACGATCACCGTACGCGACGTGCCGGCCGCCGCGCTGGCCCGGTTGCTGGCCGCCGGCGTCACGCCGGTGCTTGCGCGCCTGCTGGCCGCGCGCGGCGTCGACGACGCTGCCGTGC
>CAZBTE010000311.1:0-2513 GCA_964494665.1 uncultured Limnobacter sp. | reverse complement strand
GGCCGCCGGCCTGCTCGCCGACGCGATCGCTCGCGGCGAGCGCCTGTGCGTCGTGGCCGACTACGATTGCGACGGCGCCACCGCCTGCGCGGTGGCACTGCGCGGCCTGCGCATGCTGGGCGCCGCGCCCGGGCAGCTCGACTACCTGGTGCCGAACCGCTTCGAGCACGGCTACGGCCTGAGCGAAGCGGTGGTCGCGCTGGCTGCACGCCACCCGCGCCTGGGGCGTCCCGACTGGCTGATCACGGTCGACAGCGGCATCGCGAGCCTGGATGGCGTCGAGGCGGCCCGCGCCGCCGGGATGCGCGTGATCGTCACCGACCACCACCTGCCGGCGCAGCAGCTGCCGCGCGCCGACGCGATCGTCGATCCGAACCAGCCCGGTTGCGCGTTCCCCAGCAAGCACCTGGCCGGGGTCGGGGTGATGTTCTACCTGCTGCTGGCGCTGCGCGCCGAGCTGCGCCGGCGCGATCCCGTGTGTGCGGCTGCGCGCGCACCGCTGCAGCAGTTGCTCGACCTGGTCGCGCTGGGCACGGTGGCCGACCTGGTGCGGCTGGACGCGAACAACCGCTTGCTGGTGGCCACGGGCCTGCAGCGCATTCGCGCCGGGCGCGCCTGTGCCGGCATTCGCGCACTGCTGCGCGTGGCCGGTCGCGACGAGCGGCGCGCCGGCAGCGCCGATCTCGGTTTCGCCGTTGGCCCGCGCGTGAACGCGGCCGGGCGCCTGGCCGACATCTCGCTGGGCATCGAGTGCCTGCTCGCCGACGACCCGGCGCGCGCCACCGAACTGGCTGCCGCGCTCGACGCAATGAACCGCGAGCGCCGCGGCATCGAGCGCACCATGCGCGACGAAGCGCTCGAAGCGCTGCCGGCGCTCGGCGGCGATCGCAAGAGCATCGTGCTGTATCGCGACGGCTGGCACGAAGGCGTGATCGGCCTGGTCGCGAGCCGCGTCAAGGAGCAGGCCAACCGGCCCACGGTTGCGCTGGCTGCCGCCACCGGCGACCCGACCGTGCTGCGCGGCTCAGGGCGATCGATTTCCGGCGTGCACCTGCGCGACGTGCTCGACCTGGTCGACAAGCGCGCCCCGGGACTGATGCTGCGCTTCGGCGGCCACGCGATGGCCGCCGGGCTGACGCTGCACGCGGCACGGCTCGACGAGTTCACCGCGCAGTTCGAGCAGGCGGTCGAGGCGTTCGCCGACCCGGACTGCTTCGCCGCCTCGCTCGTCACCGACGGATCGCTCGCCAGCGAGCAGATCGACCTGACGCTGGTCGATACGCTCGAACGCGAAGTCTGGGGCCAGGGCTTTGCACCACCGCTGTTTCACGACGAGTTCGTGGTGGCACGCCAGTCCGTGGTCGCAGGCCGGCACCTGAAGGCGCAATTGCGCTTGGCGGGCGGGCGCGCGCTCGACGCAATCGCGTTCGGTCGCGTCGACCCCCTGCCCGCGCGGGCGCGCCTGGCCTACCGGCTGGCACGCGACGAATACCGGGGACTGGCCAGCGTGAGCGTGGTGATCCAGGAGGTCGATGCGCCGTGAAGCGACCCGAGGCGCATCGACACACGCCCGCGGTGCGCCGGAGCCCGGGTCGGCGATGCATCGGCCCGTATAATTCGCGCTTTCACTGCCACATCGCCCAAACGCCCATGGAAGCCGAGCGCCTGAACCAACTCGAATCGCTGATCGACGACCTGCGCCGGCGCGTGGACGAGCTTCGGGGGTATCTTTGACTACGAGACGAAGAAGACCCGTCTCGAAGTGATCAACCGGGAGCTCGAGACTCCCGACGTCTGGAACGACGCCCGACACGCCCAGGAACTGGGACGCGAGAAGAAGCTGCTCGAGGGCGTGGTCGAGCGCATCGCCGAGATCGACGCATCGCTGAAGGACACCTCCGAGCTGTTCGCGATGGCGGCTGCCGAGGACGACGACGACACGCTGGTGGCGGTCGAGTCGGACGCGCACGCGATCGAGGCGCGCGTGGCCGACCTCGAGTTCCGGCGCATGTTCTCCAACCCGGCCGACCCGAACCCCTGCTTCATCGAGATCCAGGCCGGCGCCGGCGGCACCGAAGCGCAGGACTGGGCCGCGATGCTGTTGCGCCAGTACCTGCGCTACTGCGAACGCAAGGGTTTCGCCACCGAGATCCTCGAGGAATCCGAAGGCGACGTGGCCGGGATCAAGGGCGCCACGATCCGCGTCGACGGCGAGTACGCATACGGCTACCTGCGCACCGAGACCGGCATCCACCGGCTGGTGCGCAAGTCGCCGTTCGACTCCAGCGGCGGGCGCCACACGTCGTTCGCGTCGGTGTTCGTCTACCCCAAGGTCGACGACTCGATCGAGATCGACATCAACCCGGCCGACCTGCGCATCGACGTCTACCGCGCCTCGGGCGCGGGCGGCCAGCACGTGAACAAGACCGAATCGGCGGTGCGCATCACGCACAACCCTACCGGCATCGTCGTGCAGTGCCAGAACGACCGCTCGCAGCATCGCAACCGCGACG
>CAZBTE010000310.1:0-2992 GCA_964494665.1 uncultured Limnobacter sp. | reverse complement strand
CGGGCGTGCCGGACCGGGTGTCCTTCAGCAGGTTGGCGCGCACCACGCTTGCGCGGCCGGCTTCGTCTCTCGTCGCACCCAGGCACTCGATGACGTAGCCATACTTCAGCCGCACCCTGTTGCCCGGGAACAGGCGAAAGAAGCCCTTGGGCGGCGTTTCCTCGTAGTCGCTGCGCTCGATCCAGACTTCGCGCCCCAGCATGAAGCGGCGTTGCCCCAACCCGGGGTGGTGCGGGTGCACGGGCGCCTCGCAGGGCTCCAGGTGGGCGTCGCTGCCAAAGACCTCGGCCCAGTTCTCGATCACGAGCTTGAGGGGTTCGAGCACCGCCATCGCGCGCGGTGCCACCGGGTCCAGCGTTTCACGCAGCGCGGCGTCGAGTGCGGCGTAGTCGGTCCAGGCGTTGCTGGTCTTGGTCACGCCGGAGCGCTCGGCAAACAGGCGCAGGGCCTCGGGTGTGTAGCCGCGCCGGCGCAGGCCGGCGAGCGTCGGCATGCGCGGGTCGTCCCAGCCGGCGACATGGCCTTCCTCGACCAGTTGGCGCAGCTTGCGCTTGCTGGTGACGACGTGGCCGACGTTCAGGCGTGCGAACTCGTACTGGCGCGGCGGCGGGGCAGCGAGCAGGCCGCCTTCGATCAGGCGTTCGAGCACCCAGTCGTAGAAAGGGCGCTGGTCTTCGAACTCTAGCGTGCAGATGCTGTGCGTGATCTGCTCGAGTGCGTCCTCCACCGGGTGCGCGTAGGTGTACATCGGGTAGATGCACCAGGCGTCGCCCGTGCGGTGATGGCTGGCGTGGCGGATGCGGTAGATGGCCGGGTCGCGCAGGTTGATGTTGGGGCTCGCCATGTCGATCCTGGCGCGCAGCACCATCGCGCCGTCGGGGTGCTGGCCGGCGCGCATCTCGCGCAGGCGCATGAGGCTTTCGGCGGCGCTGCGATCGCGGAACGGGCTGTTCGTGCCGGGCGTGCCAAAGTCGCCGCGGGTGGCGCGGATCTGCTCGGCGCTCTGCTCGTCGACGTAGGCGTGGCCGGCCTCGACCAGATATTCCGCCGCTCGGTACATGAAGTCGAAGTAATCGCTGGCGAAGTACTCGTGCGGCTGCGGCACCCCGGGCTGCGCCGGGTCGTCGGCGCATTCGTGGCTCCAGCCCAGCCACCGCACCGCTTCGCGGATCGAATCGACGTATTCCTGCTCCTCCTTTTCGGGATTGGTGTCGTCGAAGCGCAGGTGGCAGACGCCGCCGTACTCCTGCGCGAGGCTGAAGTTCAGCCAGATGCTCTTGGCGTGGCCGATGTGCAGGTAGCCGTTGGGTTCGGGCGGAAAGCGGGTGCGGATGCGCGCGACGTCGGGCGCGCCGGCCTGCTGGTGCGGACCGTCGCCCGGGCTGCCGCCCCAGCGGCGCCGGGCGTAGGTGCCGGCCTGCAGGTCATGCTCGATGGCCTGGCGGATGAAGTGGCTCGGGACAACGGCTTGGGCGCCTGCGGTCTTGGAAGTGGAAGACATCTCGTGATTCTAGGAGGCCACTGCTCGTGACTTTTGCTTACGGGTTTGACCGTGCAGAGGTGGTCTGTATCGCGCTGCCGATCGTTAAATGAGCGAATGCGCTGGGACAATGGGGTCGCGCAGCAGCGGACAAAGGAGCAATCAATGAAACCCATGGCACGCATCGTGCTGATCGGCGCGGCAGCGCTCGGGATGCTAGGCATGGCGGGTACGGCGCAGGCACGCAGCGACGTGTACTGGTCGGTCGGTGTCGGCGCACCCGGCGTCGCGATTGGCGTCGGCAACGCGCCGCCGATGGTCTACACCCCACCGATCTACGTGCGCCCGCGGCCGGTCTACGTGGCGCCGCCGCCGGCCTACTACTACGGGCCCGCGCCGGTGTACTACGGGCCGCCCGTGGTCGTGCGTCCGGGCCGCGGCTACTACCGCGCACCGCGCCACTACCGTCGCTGGCATCATCGACGCCATCACCGCGACTGGGACGACGATTGAGACGGCGGAGGCAGCCGGAGCGCGCGAAGGACACTCTTGCGCAATCGTCGGTCCGGCTGTCGGCCATGTCGACGGCGGCACTGGCAGGCGCATCCGGCTGCCGGAACCGGGATAATCGGCCGCCATGAGCGGCAATACCCTCGGCAAGCTGTTTGCGGTCACCAATTTCGGTGAATCGCATGGGCCGGCGATCGGCTGCGTGATCGACGGCTGTCCGCCCGGCATGGCGCTGTCGGAATCCGACATCCAGCTCGAACTGGATCGCCGCCGTCCGGGCACGAGCAAGTTCGTCACCCAGCGGCGCGAGCCCGATCAGGTCGAGATCCTGTCGGGGGTCTACGAGGGCCGCACCACCGGCACGCCGATCTGCCTGCTGATCCGCAACACCGATCAGCGCAGCAAGGACTATGGCGAGATCGCGCAGCGCTTCCGGCCGGGCCACGCCGACTACACCTACTGGCGCAAGTACGGGCTGCGCGATCCGCGCGGCGGCGGGCGCTCGTCAGCGCGCCTGACGGCGCCGACGGTGGCGGCCGGTGCGGTGGCGCGCAAATGGCTGCGCGAGCATCATGGCACCACCCTGCGCGGCTGCATGGTGCAGATCGGCGAGCTGGCGCTCGGCTTCGAGAGCTGGGAGCACGTGGACCGCAATCCCTTCTTCGCGCCGCTGGCCGACGTGTCGGCGATCGAGGACTACATGCTGGCGCTGCGCAAGTCGGGCGATTCGTGCGGCGCGCGGCTGCGCGTGATGGCGCAGGGCGTGCCCGTCGGCCTGGGCGAGCCGATCTACGACCGGCTGGACGCCGACATCGCGCACGCGCTGATGGGGCTCAACGCCGTCAAGGGGGTCGAGATCGGCGACGGCTTTGCCAGCGTCGCGCAGCGCGGCAGCGAACACGGCGATTCGCTGCAGGCCGATCCCCTGGGCGGATTTGCCAGCAACCACGATGGTGGCGTGCTGGGCGGCATCAGCACCGGGCAGGACCTGGAGATTCAGAT
>CAZBTE010000309.1:0-3011 GCA_964494665.1 uncultured Limnobacter sp. | reverse complement strand
AAGCAGCCGTACTCCGACGCGCTGCTGGCGGAATTGCGCGGCGCCGGCGGCGCGAGCGCCGCGGCGCCACCCGGGCCGGTGGCAAACGCCGCCGCAACGGCACCCGCGCCGGCCGCCGCGCCCGCACCCGCGGCCCCGTCATCGTCCGCGCCCACGCTTGCCACCGCTCCGCCGACCGCGCCCCCGGTCAAGCCCGCACCGGCCGCTGCGGGAGCCTTCGTGTGGCCGGCCAGCGGGCAGGTGGTGCAGGGCTTCTCCGAGCCGAGCAGCATGGGCCTGCTGATCGCCGGCAAGCCCGGCGACCCGATCGTCGCTGCCGCCGACGGCCGCGTGATCTTCAGCGGGCCGGGGCCGCGCGGCTACGGCAACCTGGTGATCGTCAAGCACGCCAACGAGACGCTGTCGGTGTACGGGCACAACCGCACGCTGCTGGTCAAGGAAGGGCAGAACGTGAAGCGCGGCCAGCGCATCGCCGAGCTCGGAAGCACCGGCGCCGATGCGCCCCGGCTGCGTTTCGAGATCCGCAAGGACGGCAAGCCGGTCGATCCGCACAGGTTCCTGCCCGCGCGCTGAGCGCGTGTGTCAACGACGAACCGGACGAGCGCCGATGGTCCCGGTCCTGTGCTTCGACATCGAAACCATCCCCGACGTGGCGGGGCTGCGCCGTGTCTGGGGGTACGACGACGCGCTCGACGACGCCGAAGTGGCCGAGCGTGCCTTCGCACGACGACGCGAACAGACCGGCAGCGACTTCCTGCCGCTGCACCTGCATCGCGTGACCGCCATCGGCGCGCTGCTGCGCGACGACGAAGGGCTGAAGGTACGCTGCATCGGCGAGCCCGACGATCCGGAGGCGAAGCTGATCAGGGGCTTCTACCAGCTCGTCGATCGCTACACGCCCCAGCTGGTGTCGTGGAACGGCGGCGGCTTCGACCTGCAGGTGCTGCACTACCGCGGGCTGGTGAACGGCGCGCAGGCGGGACGCTACTGGGAGCAGGGAGACGACGACCGCGAGTTCAAGTGGAACAACTACCTGGGCCGCTATCACTCGCGCCACCTCGACCTGATGGACGTGCTGGCGCTGTACACGCCGCGCGCCAACGCGCCGCTGGACGAACTGGCCCGCCTGTGCGGATTCCCGGGCAAGCTCGGCATGGACGGGTCCCAGGTCTGGCCGGCCTGGCGCGCCGGGCGCCTGCCGGAGATTCGCGCCTACTGCGAGACCGACGTTGCGAACACCTGGCTGATGTACTGCCGTTTCCAGCTGATGCGGGGGCAGTGGACGCCCGAGCACTACCGGCGCGAGCTCGGGCTGCTGCGCGAGGTGTTGCAGGGCCAGGCCGCGCAGGCGACGCACTGGCGCGAGTTCCTGCAGGCGTGGCCGGCGGCGTGAGCGCGGCCGCCGGAGGCGAGCCGCTGACGCTGGACATCGCCTCGCTCGATCTCGAGGCGAACGGCGTCGCGCACCACGAGGGCAAGGTGGTGTTCGTGCGCGGCGCGTTGCCCGGCGAACGGGTGCGCGCGCTACGGGTGCGCCGCAAGCCGCGTTTCGACGTGGCGCAGACCGTCGAGGTGCTGCGCGAATCGTCCTCGCGCGTGGTACCGCGCTGCCCGCACTTCGGCGTGTGCGGCGGCTGCTCGATGCAGCATCTCGAAGCCGGCGCGCAGATGGCAGTCAAGCAGCGCGCGCTGGAGGACCAGCTCTGGCACATCGGCCGGCTGCGTCCGGGCGTCATGCTGCGTGCGCTGGCCGGACCGGCCTGGGCGTACCGCTTCCGGGCACGCCTGTCGGTGCGCCACGTGCCGAAGAAGGGCGGGGTGCTGGTGGGCTTCCACGAGCGCGGCTCGAGCTACGTCGCCGACATGCGCGAATGCCACGTGCTGCCGCGGCGCGTCTCCGACCTGCTGCTGCCGCTGCGCGAGCTGGTCGGCGCGCTCAGCCTGCGCGAACGCCTGCCGCAGATCGAGGTGGCGATCGGGGAGGGCGACGCCTCGACCGGCGATCGAGACGCGCAACTGATCGCGCTGGTGCTTCGCGTGCTCGACCCGCCCAGCGAGGCCGATCGCGTCCGGTTGCTCGCGTTTGCGAAGCACGAGCGCATCGAGTTGTGGCTGCAGCCGGGCGGGCCGGATTCGATCACGCTGCTGTGCACGCGCGACGGGGAGCTGGCCGCCGGTGACGGCGCGTCGCGCCTTGCCTACCGGCTGCCCGAGTTCGGCATCACGATGCCGTTTCGTCCCACCGACTTCACGCAGGTCAACCACCACGTCAACGCGGTGCTGGTGTCGCGCGCGGTGCGGCTGCTCGATCCCCAGCCCGGCGAGCGCGTGGCCGACCTGTTCTGCGGGCTGGGCAACTTCTCGCTGCCGCTGGCCACCCGCGCGCGCGAGGTGGTCGGCATCGAAGGCAGCGAAGCGCTGACGCGGCGCGCGCGGCACAACGCGGCGCTCAACGGCCTGGCCGCACGCACCGACTTCCGCAGCGCCAACCTGTTCGAGGAGGGTGCCCCGCAGCTGCGCGCGCTGGGCCGCTTCGAGCGCATGCTGATCGACCCGCCGCGCGAGGGTGCGCTGGAGGTCGCGAAGGCGCTGGCCGCGGGAGGGCCGCAGGCCGCGCCGCGCCGGATCGTCTACGTCTCGTGCAACCCCGCCACACTGGCCCGGGACGCGGCGATCCTGGTGCACCAGGGCGGATTCGCGCTGAAGGCGGCCGGCGCGATCAACATGTTCCCGCACACCTCGCACGTGGAGTCGATGGCGGTGTTCGAGCCGGGCGAGCCGTGATCGGGATGCGCGGGCCACGAAAAAGGCCGCCCGCAGGCGGCCTTGGTGCGGATACGGCGCCGGCCGGCGCCCGCAACGCTCAGTCGTCGTTGCCGCCGAACACGCCCAGCAGCACCAGCAGGTTGCTGAAGACGTTGTAGACACTCAGGTAGACCGAGAGCGTCGCCGTGACGTAGTTGGTCTCGCCGCCGTTCACGATGCGCTGCAGGTCGTACAGGATGAAGGCC
>CAZBTE010000308.1:0-3021 GCA_964494665.1 uncultured Limnobacter sp. | reverse complement strand
CGCACTTGCATGGGGTGCAAGGGGTCGCGAGTTCGAATCCCGCCGCCCCGACCATTTCTTCTTCTGACCGCTGACCGTTGACTTCTCGCCGAGGCGCACGGGGTTGCCGCCGGGGCCGCCTCGCGACACGGGCTAGTGGTGCGTCTGGCTCAGACGGCTATGACGTCCCGCGAGAGCGTAGGAACCGAACTCGACGTGCAGAGCATGTCCTCGAGGGCTCCGACAGCGCGGTTGCGTCCGGTCCGCTTGGCTTCGTACAGTGCGCTGTCGGCTCGCGCCAGGACCTGCCTGACCAGCGACGCGTCGGTGCCGCCCGCGTCGAAGCCGCCCAACTGCGTAACCGGCAGGGCAAGGCGGGCGCCGTCCGGCTGGCCCGGACGGGCTACGCGCTCCCGGTGCGCCGACATAGAAACTTGTAAATACAATTACTTGTAGTTAAAACTGCGAGTGATTTCTCACGTTGGAACACCGCTCTGGGCGCCTGTGCGCAGGCAGCGCGCTCACCCGTACACCACTGGCACCCACAGCGCCAGCGTGACGCAGAGCACCACGATCGCGATCAGGTTCAACCGCAGCCCGGTGCGACGCATCTGCCGCATCGTGACCAGCCCGGTGCCGAAGGCGATCGCGTTGGGCGGCGTGCCGACGGGCATCATGAAGGCGCAACTCGAACCGAGTCCGCACGCCAGGATCAGCAGCACCGGCTCAACGCCCAGTGCGGGGGCCATCGCCGCGAGCAGCGGGATCATCGTCGCGGCCTGCGCGGTGTTCGAGGTCAGCTCGGACAGAAACACGGTCACGGCCAGCACGAACACGAGCACCAGCAACGGCGGCCAGCCCGCCAGCGCCGCGCTCTGTGCGGCGATGAACTCGGCAACGCCGTTAGCCTGGATCGCCGCCGCCAGTGACAATCCGCCGCCGAACAGCACCAGCACGCCCCACGGCAGTCGCGCCGCGCTCGACCAGTCGAGCAGCCTGGGCGCAGCGCGACCGGGCTCGCCGCGCCCGGCCGGCAGCACGAATAGCGCCAGCGCCGCTCCGATCGCGATGCCGGGATCGGTGAGCCCCGCAAACGGTTGCAGCGTGCCGAACTCGATCTGGGTCAGAAGCGGCCTGGTGATCCACAGCGCGGCGGCGAATGCGCCGACCGCGAGGGTAATGCGCGCGCCGCCTTCGATCGGACCGAGCTCGGCCCTGGCGCGAACGATCGCGGCCCGCGTGGCCGCGGCGGCGCCCGGCAGGGCGCGGGGCAGGCCGCGCGCCAGCAACCACCAGCAGGCGAGCAGCATCAGCATCACGGGCGGTGCGGCGATCAGCGACCAGTGTGCGAACGAGATCGGACTGCCGGTTTCCTGCGCGATGACGCGCGCGGCGATGCCATTGGGCGGGGTGCCGATCAGCGTGCCCATGCCCCCGATCGACGCCGAGTAGGCCACTGCCAGCACCAGCGCGGCGGCGAACCGTCCGGCGGCGGCTTCGTCGTCGAAACGGGCGAAGCCGGCGATCGACACCGCGATCGGGATCATGATCGCGGCGGTGGCGCTGTTCGACACCCACAGGCCGAGCAGCGTGGTGGCGATCATCACCGCGGCCAGCACCTGCGCGGGCTGTGATCCGGCACGGGCCAGCACCGCGAACGCGATGCGGCGCTCCAGGCCCCAGCGCTGCAGTCCGGCGGCGAGCATGAATCCGCCGAGGAACAGGAACACGACGTCCGACGCGTACGGTGCGGTGGCCTCGGCAATGCCGGCGATGCCCAGCAGCGGAAACAGCGCCACCGGCAACAGGGAGGTCGCTTCCAGCGGCACGGCTTCGGTGAGCCACCAGATCGCCATCCAGGCGGTCATTGCCAGCGTGGCCCGGCCGGCGGACGAGAACACGACCGGCGTGCCTTCGGCGTCGGGGAAATGCTCGGGCAGCAGCAGCCAGACGAGGGCGAAGGCGAGCGGTCCGGCCAGCACGCGTGCAGCGCGGGCGAATTCGAGGGGTCTCATGCGTGCCAGAATGATCGCAGATCGACACCGGCACGGACTGCCCCGAAATGAACCAACCCGAAACGAACGGACGCATCGTCGTCTTTGCGCGAGCACCGCGCCATGGAGAAGTCAAGACGCGACTGGCGCGCACGGCCGGTGCCGCTGCTGCGCTCGCGCACTACCGCACCATGCTGCGCGACACGCTCGGAGTGGTGCGCGAGGCGATGTTGCAGCTGCCCGGGCTCGACGTCGAGCTGTGCGTCGCCGGGCAGGATCCGGACGGCGAATGCGCACGACTGGCCGCGCTGCACGGGGCTGCGCTGGCCGCGCAAGTCGGCGACTCGTTCGGCGAGCGGCTCGGCGCGGCGCTCGACCGTGCCTTGCTCGACGGCCGCATGCCCGTGCTGGTCGGCAGCGACGCGGTGTCGCTCACGGCCGGCGACCTGAAGGATGCACTCGCGGCGCTGCGCGATCACGACGCCACGTTCGCCCCGACCGAGGACGGCGGCTTCGCGCTGGTCGGGTTGCGCCGCCCCGTCGAGGGGCTGTTCGACGACCTGCCGTGGGGGACCGACACGCTGATGGCCGTGACGCGGCGCCGCCTGGACGAACTCGGCGTCGACTGGGTACAGCTGCGCACCTTGTGGGACGTCGATGACGAGCCCGGTCTGCGACGCTGGCTCGCCCGCACGGTGCCGGCGCACGGGGCGGCCGCGCCCGCGGCCTGAACGCTGCTACACCGGCGCGCGCGCTGCTACACCGGCGTGCGCGCTGCTACACCGGCGTGCGCACGGCCCGCAGCGGGGGTGCGCTGAACAATTGTTCGAGCGGCGCCGCCCGTCCGATCCAGTCGCCCTGGATGTGGTCCACGCCGATGTCGCTGAGCCGGTCGAGCGTGTCCTGGTTGTGCACGTGCTCGGCCACCGTACGGATGTTCAGGCGCCTGGCCACGCGCACCGTCGACAGCACGATCTCCTCGTCGATGGGGTTGGTCACCAGGTTGCGGATGAACGAGCCGTCGATCTTCAGGTAGTCGAGCGGGAAG
>CAZBTE010000307.1:0-3024 GCA_964494665.1 uncultured Limnobacter sp. | reverse complement strand
TCTCGCGCGCGCTGGCGACCAACGCAGGCTGACGCGCAGGCTGACGCGCAGGCCGACGCGCAGGCCGCGCCGCGCGCAGCATCGCACCGGGCCCGCGCAGCACCACATCGATGACGGACACCTTCCGCCTCTACACCGACCTGGCGTGGCTGTGGCCGATGTGGGGCGATCCGGCCGCTGAATACTCGCACTACTGCGGCCACGTCACGCGGCTGATTCGCCACTACGCCGCGCACCGGCCAGCCACGCTGCTGGACATCGGGTGCGGGGGCGGAAAGAACGTCCTGAACCTGAAGCGCGAGTTCGAGGTCACCGGCCTGGATCTGAGTCCCACCATGCTCGCGCAGGCGCAAGCGCTGAATCCGGACTGCGCGTTCGTCCAGGGCGACATGCGGACGTGCAGGCTCGGGCGGACCTTCGACGCCGTGCTCATGGACGACGCGATCTCGCACATGAACTGCCGGGCCGACTTCATCGCAGCGTTTCGCACTGCCTACGATCACCTGGAGTCCGGCGGCGTGTTGATCGCCACGCCGGACGTGACGATCGAAACGTTCCTGCAGAACCGCACCACGACCACCCGCGCCACGCGGGACGGACTGGACGTGGTCTTCGTCGAGAACGTTTTCGACCCCGACGCTACGGACGAGCAGTACGAAACGACGATCCTGTACCTGATCCGCCAGAACGGGCGCCTGCGAATCGAGACCGACCACTGGACGATGGGAATCTTCGCGCTGGATACATGGAGGAAGGTCCTGCTCGATACGGGTTTCGCGGTGCACGAGGTGCCCTATCGCCTCGGCGAGGACGAGTACACGGTATTCGCCTGCGTGAAGCGCGCACCCGTTGCTCACGGCCGCCAGTGCCGGCGCGCGGCCACCACGGTGCCGGGAAGCTGAAGGTAGCGCAGCGCTTCGGTGGTCCACCGATGCGCGCGACCATGCCGCGCGTCGCCCGCAAATGCGGTGCGGTCGAGCAGCTCGGTGAGGTTCAACGCAAGGCCCACGTACGCGGTGCGCCGCCGCGTGTCCCCGCTGCTGTAGTCCAGGTCGCTGCGGAATCCCTTCGCGCCGTAGCCGGCCACCAGCTCGACGTAGCGCAGCGGATTGGCCGGCCCGATTGCCGCCAGGCCGGACAGCCGGAAAGCGAGCAGGTACGACTGGCGGTCGTACCAGCTGCCGTCGCGCCCGCCGCGCGAATGCATCAGCCGCAGCGCCAGGTAGCGATCGAGTTCCGGACGTGCTTCCATCAGTACGCCGAATCCCGTGCCGACCAGGTTCATCGCCATGTCCTCCCAGCTGAAGCCATAGCGCCCGCCACGCGACAGGCCATCGAGCACTTCGATCCCCAGACCCACGCCGAGGCTCAGGCCGGCGGCGAGCCCGAGTGCCTCGGCCGGCGGCACGCGGGCCCAGGTCAGCGCGCGCGTGCCCAGGCGCGTGGCGACGTAGAACGACCATGCGTGGCCCAGCTTGTCGATGCCCCCCGCATAGGTGCCCTTGCCGAACCACCCCTCGCTCGCCGCGCTGAAATCGGAGGTGAAGCCCTGGCTCCACCACGCAAGCATGCTCAGCGTCGCGGTGGTGGCGAGCGTGCCGGCCACCATCGCGGTGCGGCACGATTCGATCGGTCCCCAGGGCAGGTGCAGCGCGGTCTCGCAGTCGCGCCGCGGCACCGTCGCGGACGTCGCGTCCGGAACCACCTCGCGGCGCACTTGCGCGCCGCGTGCGGCAAGAGCCGGGGGCCGCGGCTGCCCGGCATCGGCCAGCGGCAGGCGCTCGTAGGTTGGCGGCGGCCGCATCCCGGGCAGCGACGCCGGCTGCGGGCTCGCCCGGGCGGGCCCGGCGCCGGCCATGCCCACACAGGCAGCCAGCAGGACGGCGCTCGCCGCTGCGCGCACTCTTTCCATGCGGGAATGGTAACCACGCCGGTTGCGGTGCCGACAGGCGGGGACGGCGACCGGCATCGAATTAAACGGTCGATCGTTCAATTCCTGTGCTAACCTCGCGTTCATGGCCCGTACTACCGGCTCCGACGGCGTCCGCACCGGGGACGCGATCCGCCAGGCGGCGATCGCGCTGATCGCCGAGCGCGGTTTCGAGGCGATGACGCTGCGCGAGCTGGCACGGCGCGTGGGCGTGCAGCCGGGGTCGATCTACCGCTACTTCCCCAGCAAGGGGCGCCTGCTGGTCGAGCTGCTGCTCGAGCACCTGCACTTCCTGCTCGAACAGTGGCAGCGCGAACGGCCCGACACCGACGATCCGGTCGAACTGCTGCGCGCCTTCGTCGATTTCCACGTGCGCTCGCACACGCTGCGCCGGCAGGAGGTGTTCGTCGCGAACATGGAGCTGCGCAGCCTGGCGCCCGCCGATTACCGCCGCGTCGTCGCGCTGCGGCGACGCTACGAGGATATCCTCACCGAGATCCTGCGCGACGGCCTGGCACGCGGCGCGTTCCGCGTTGCCGACGCGCGCGTGGCCGCTTTCGCGGTGCTGGCCATGCTCACCGGCGTGGGCACGTGGTATCGCGAGGACGGGCGGCTGGGCAAGCGCGAGCTGATCGCACAGTACACGCATCTCGTGATGCAATGCGTGGGTGCCGCCCACGGCGACACGGCGCCCGCGGGGCGCCCCCGGAAAGACAGGAGACCCGATTGAACGTCATCGAAAGCAGGCTCGATCCGCGCAATGCCCAGTTCCAGGCCAACGCCCAGGCGATGCGCCTGCTGGTCGCCGACCTGCGCGCGAAGATCGCGCAGGTGGCACAGGGCGGCGGCGAGACGGCGCGCGCAAAGCACGTCGCGCGCGGCAAGCTGCCGCCGCGCGAGCGCGTGCAGATGCTGCTCGATCCGGGCAGTCCGTTCCTCGAGCTGTCGCAGCTCGCGGCGCTCGGCGTGTACAACGACGAGGCGCCGTGCGCAGGCGTCATCACCGGCATCGGGCGCGTGGCCGGCATCGAATGCGTGATCGTGTGCAACGACGCGACGGTCAAGGGCGGAACCTATTTCCCGCTCACCGTGAA
>CAZBTE010000306.1:0-3035 GCA_964494665.1 uncultured Limnobacter sp. | reverse complement strand
GTGAAGGCCGGGCCGCACGAAGGGGAAGTCGTTGTTGCCGCCGTCCCAGACGATCATGTCGGCTTCGGCTTCCGCCTGTTCCAGCACCGCGGCGTAGTCCACGCCCGCGAAGACCAGGTTGCCGGCCGCCAGGTGCGGTTCGTATTCCTCCCGCTCCTCGGCGGTGCAGCCGGCGGCATCGAGGTCTGCCGGCACCGCGAAGCGCTGCACCCGCGCAGCCACCAGGTCGCCGTAGGGCATCGGATGCCTGAGCACGGCGACCCGCCAGCCGCGCTCGCGCAACCGGCCGGACAACCAGCGCGCGATCTGCGACTTGCCGCACCCCGTGCGCACCGCCGAGACGGCGATCACCGGGCGGCGCGACGACAGCATGGTCGCCGCCGGACCGAGCAGGCTCACGTCGCAGCCGACGGCCAGCGCACGCGAGGCGCAGTGCATGACGTGAGCGTGCGTGACGTCGCTGTACGCGAACACCACGCGGTCCACGCGCTGTTCCGCGCACAGCGCTTCCAGGCGCGCCTCGTCCTCGATCGGAATGCCGTCGGGGTAGCGCGTGCCCGCGAGCTGCGCCGGATAGCGCCGGTTCGCGATGCCGGGGATCTGCGCAGCCGTGAAGGCGACCACCTCGACCGTCGGATCGTCGCGATAGACCTGGTTGAAGTTGTGGAAGTCGCGTCCCGCGGCCCCGAGGATGATGATGCGGATCGGTCTGCTCATAATCGCCATAATGCACCGCGCGCGTCGCGTTCGCGGTGCCGGCCGCCGGGAGATCCGCCATGCACATCTCGTTCACGAATCGCCGGGTGGTGGTCGCCGGCGGCAGCCGGGGCATCGGGCGTTCGATCGCGCTGGGGTTCGCGGCCGCGGGCGCCGATGTCGCGATCTGCGCGCGCGGCCTCGAGAGGTTGCGCCAGACCGAGGCGGAGCTGCGCAACCTCGGCGGCGCGGTGCACGCGACCGCCTGCGATCTCGCCGACGCCGACGCGGTGACGCAGTGGATCGACGATGCGGGCGAGGCGCTGGGCGGCATCGACGTGCTGGTCAACAATGCGTCGGCGTTTGCGCGCAGCGACGACGAGGCCGGCTGGGGCGCCAGCATCGACGTCGACCTGATGGCGAGCGTGCGCGCCTCGCGCGCCGCGCTGCCGTGGCTCGAGGACGGCGGCGGCTCGATCGTCCACGTCGCGTCGATCTCCGGGTTGGGGGCGAGTGCGCGCACGCCCGCCTATGGCGCGATGAAGGCTGCGTTGATCCAGTACACCAGGACCCAGGCGGCCGCGCTCGCCGCGCGTCGCATCCGCGTGAACTGCGTGGCGCCGGGCTCGATCGAGTTTCCGGGCGGCGTGTGGGACGAGGCGAAACGCGCCCATCCCGACCTCTACGAGCGGGTGCTGCGCGGCATTCCGTCGGGGCGCATGGGACGTCCCGAGGAAGTGGCGCACGCGGTGCTGTTCCTCGCCAGCGATCTCGCCAGCTGGATCACCGGGCAGACGCTGGTGGTCGACGGTGGACAGATGTCCGGCTGATTGCCGCTCCGGTCACGCGACCGGCCGTGGAGGTGGAGGAACCGGCGCAAGGGAGCGGCGCGCACTTCCGGGCGTGCAGGCGAACCTGTTAGGATTCGCTTCTTGGCCATTCGCTGCCCGCGCGTAGCCGGGGTTGGTTGTGCCCGACGGAAACCGTTCGGGCCGCCGCGCGATGGACTGCCTCCCGGCGGCTGCACGCGCCCCCCGATGACCGGGTGCGGGCGGTGCAGGTACCCGTCGCTTCAACGATCTTCGACCAGGAGTCCAGGTGAAACACGCCAGCCCGGATGCGTTCCTCGCATCGATCGCGCAACGCGACCCGCATCAGCCCGAATTCCTGCAAGCGGTCAAGGAAGTGATGGCGAGCATCTGGCCGTTCCTGCAGGAGTTCCCCCGCTACGCCGAGGACGCGCTGCTCGAGCGGCTGGTCGAGCCGGAGCGGGTGCTGCAGTTCCGCGTGGCCTGGGTCGACGATGACGGCAACACGCGCGTGAACCGCGCGTTTCGCGTCCAGCACAGCATGGCCATCGGGCCGTACAAGGGCGGCATGCGGTTCCATCCGTCGGTGAATCTCTCGATCCTGAAGTTCCTCGCCTTCGAGCAGACCTTCAAGAACGCGCTCACGTCGCTGCCGATGGGCGGCGGCAAGGGCGGCTCCGACTTCGACCCGAAAGGCAAGAGCGACGGCGAGGTGATGCGCTTCTGCCAGGCGCTGATGCTCGAGCTGCACCGCCACCTGGGCGCGGACACCGACGTGCCGGCGGGCGACATCGGCGTGGGTGCGCGCGAAGTCGGCTACATGGCCGGCATGATGAAGAAGCTCGGCAACGATGCCTCGTGCGTCTTCACCGGGAAGGGCCTGAGCTATGGGGGCAGCCTGATGCGTCCGGAAGCCACCGGCTACGGCACCGTCTATTTCGCCCAGGAGATGCTGCGCCGCGCCGGCCGCTCCTTCGAGGGGATGAAGGTGTCGGTGTCGGGCTCGGGCAACGTCGCGCAGTACGCGATCGAGAAGGCGATGGATCTCGGCGCGACCGTGGTGACCGCATCCGACTCCGGCGGCACGGTCCACCTTCCCGAAGGCTTCGATGCCGACAAGTTCGCCGCCTTGCTCACGCTGAAGAACGAGCGCCGCGGGCGCCTGCAGGAATTCGCCGAGCAGTTCGGACTGCGCTTCGAGGCCGGCCGGCGTCCGTGGCACATTCCGGTGGACATCGCGCTGCCGTGCGCGACGCAGAACGAGCTGGACGAGCACGACGCGCGCACGCTGATCGGCAACGGTGTCGTCTGCGTGGCCGAAGGCGCCAACATGCCGAGCACCCTCGAGGCCGCGGAGGCGTTCGTGCGCGCCGGCGTGCTGTACGCGCCGGGCAAGGCGAGCAACGCGGGCGGGGTGGCCACGTCCGGCCTGGAGATGGCCCAGAACGCGCAGCGGCTCGGCTGGACGCACGCCGAGGTCGACGAGCGGCTGCACGCGATCATGAAGGCTATCCACGAGAGCTGCGTGCG
>CAZBTE010000305.1:0-3046 GCA_964494665.1 uncultured Limnobacter sp. | reverse complement strand
ACGCCTGGGTCGCTGAGTGCCGCGACGTCAGGGGCGCGGCGATGCGACGAATCCCATGGCCTCGGGCGGCGACGAGACGGGTGCCAATGTCAGGCGCTGTCCGTCCAGCAGCAGCACGATCGCGTCGCCGTCGTGCGCCAGCGGCAGTGAAGCGAGATCGAGGTCGTGCACGACTCCCGGCCCCGCATCGGTACGCAGCAACACTTCGCCGGACGGGCCGATCCAGCCCGCGTCGACGCGGGCGATCTCCACGCCGGTGTGTGTCACCAGTTTCGGTTGCCCGGATACGCCGAGCACGCGCAACACCAGTGGCGCCGCTTCCACATCGACGTAGACACGCTGCGGGCCGTTCTGCCAGTACCAGCGCCCGGTCTCGTCGGCGCCGTAGTTGCGTGCGATGAAGTCGACGATCTGCGCATTGGTGATCGGGCTGCCCTGGCCGTCGCGCGCCTCGTCGAAGCCGGGGCGGCCGCGATCGACCAGCAGCCAGCGGCCGCGCCGATCCAGTCGCAGCCAGCCGAATACCGCCGGCACCTGCGGCCAGCGCGCCATCGCACGCAAGACCTGCTCGTCCATCGGAGTGTGGACGGGCCCTCGGGGCCTAGTGCAGGACCGTGCCGCTGGCCACGGCGGGCGGTTCGGCGGAGGTCATGCCCGAGTGATGCACCAGGATTCGCCAGCCGCTCGCGTACTTGACGTAGACGTTGGTCGCCACGCAGGCGACCACTTCCTGCGCGCCGCGACCCGTGACGACGACCTGCTCGATCACGTTGTGCACGGCGAGCATCGGGCCGGTGTGCGCGCGCACCTCGGCCAGTCGCACGTCCACGCCGCCGTTGCCGAAGATCGCTGCCCACGACGCGCGGATCGCCTGCAGGCCGATCAGGCGCTGGTGGCCGGGGTGGATGCACACCACCTCTTCGTCATCGGCCCACAGCGCCATCATCGCTTCCAGGTCGGCGCGCTGCATCGCGTCGTAGAAGGCCTCTTCGACGGCGTCGGCAGTGGAGAGAATCGGCGCGCGGCGCATCGCTCGGTTGTCGTGGGGGTGAAAGCCGGAGTTTAGACGAGTGCCCCGGCGCTGCCGCGATTCTCCCGCGGCCAGGCCAGCGCACTTCAGCGCACGTGGCGCGTGCCGACCGTTTCGAAGTGGATCGCCTTGCCCAGGTTCTCGAACACCGAGACTGGTGAAATCCGGTTCAGGCAGTCGAGGTGCCCGAGCGGGCATTCGTGCTGGAAGCACGGGCTGCAGGCCAGGTGCAGCCACTCGATGCGCGCACGCGGCGAGCGCGGAGGCGTGTGGCGCGGATCGGTGGCGCCGAAGATCGCCACCTGGGGCCGGCCGAAGGCCGCTGCCAGATGCATCAGGCCCGAGTCGCCGGACACGACGCCGCGCGCCTGCGAGACGATTGCGATGGTGTCCTCGACGCTGGTCCTGCCGGCCAGGTTGCGCACCGGTTGGCCAGACAGGGCGGCGATCTCGGTGGCCACGCTGCGTTCGTTCTCGGAGCCGAGCATCACCAGTTCCGCCTCGGGCCACTCGTCGGCCAGCAGGCTCGCCAGCGACGCATAGTGGCGAGTCGGCCAGCGACGCGCGGGCCCGTGTGCCAAACCCGGGCACAGGACGCACAACGGAGCATCGTCGGCCAGGCCGAATGCGGCACGCACGGCACGCTCGGGGCGCGGGCGGCGCAGCAGCCGTGGCGCCGGCACCCGACCCGGCAACGGTTCGCGAGGCGGAAAGGCGAGCCGGGCGTAGTGCTCGACCAGCGGCAGCCGGTGGCCACCCTGCGCTTCGTGCACGCGGTTCAGCAGCGGGCGATACGACATGCCGCGGTGACCGATGCGTTCGGGGATGCTGGCGAACCAGGCCAGTGCGGCCGCGGCGCGCGAATCGCGCAGCACGTAGGCGCGCCGGTATTCACGCTCGCGCAGCGACCATCCGAGCCGGAGGTCGGCCGCCAGGCGCTGCGGGCCGCGCCCTTCCGTCAACTCGATCACGTTGCGCACTTCGGCCATCGACGCGAACACCGGCGCGGTGCGCGCCGAGCACAACACGTCCAGGCCCAGCGCCGGATCGCGCTGTCGCAACAGCCACAGCAGCGGCTGGGCCATGACGGCTTCGCCGATGCGCATGGGAGCAATCACGAGCGCGTTGGCACTCATGGTGGAAGCCCGGCCGGACATGTGCTCGATTATTGGGATCGTACGCTCGAGAGAACGATTGTGGTGCCGGCGCCGGGCCGGCGCCCCGACATCGTTCACAGTCGGAACGTAAAGACAGCTGGCCGTCAGGGTGCAAAGCGCGCCCGCGCGTGCGATCGGTCACGCGTGGCGTCGGTTCGGGCCGCTGGAAGCGCGTGCCGGCCACCCGGCAGTCGCTGGAACGGACCTGCCGGGCGGGCAGTCGGGGAGGGTCAGTGACCCGCGTGCACGTCGGCGCCCGGCGCGAGCCGGTAGACCGTACTGCAGTACGGACATCGCGCCGGCTCGCCGCGCGCGACGTCGAGGTAGACCCGAGGGTGCGAGGACCACAGCGGCATCTTCGGGTTCGGGCAGTACGCCGGCAGGTCGGTGCCGTCGAGCTCGACGACCTCGCGCGCCGGTGCGGGGGCGGCATTCATGGTGCAATCCTGTTGCGGGCGAACAAGGCGCGGCCGGTTCAGACGCGGCTCAGCCAGTGGCTGTAGCGCTCGCTGCGGCCGGCCACCACGTCGAAGAACAGCGATTGCAGCTTCCCGGTGATCGGGCCGCGCCGGCCCTCGCCGATCTGCCGGTCGTCCAGTTCGCGGATCGGCGTGACCTCGGCCGCGGTGCCGGTGAAGAAGGCTTCGTCGGCGCAGTACATCTCGTCGCGCGTGATGCGCTTCTCGCGCACCTCGATGCCGAGATCACGCGCCAGCGTGATCACCGAATCGCGCGTGATGCCGTCCAGGCACGAGGCGAGGTCGGGCGTGTACAGAATGCCATTGCGCACGATGAACACGTTCTCGCCGGCGCCCTCGGACACGTAGCCTTCGGTGTCTAGCAGCAGCGCCTCGTCGTA
>CAZBTE010000304.1:0-3047 GCA_964494665.1 uncultured Limnobacter sp. | reverse complement strand
TTCGCACGCGGTGCACGTCGCCGAGATCACCGTCGACACGCTGACCGGCGAGATCCGGGTCGACAAGGTCACTGTGGCGCAGGACGTCGGTCGTGTCATCAACCGCATGGGCCTGGAAGGCCAGGTCGAAGGCGGCATCGCCATCGGCCTCGGCTACGCGCTGAGCGAGGACATGCAGCTGGACAAGGGACGGCTGCGCAACGCCTGCTTCCGCGACTACAAGCTCATCACCGCGCCGGAGATGCCGCCGATCGAGATGCACTTCATCGAGAGCAATTGCGCCGAAGGGCCGTACGGCGCCAAGGGCATCTCCGAGCTGCCGACGATCGTCATTGCGCCGGCCGTCGCGAACGCGCTGTACAACGCGACCGGGGTGCGCATCTTCGATCCGCCGATGACTCCCGAGAAGGTGGCGCGTGCCATCCACGACCGGCGCACGCAGGCGACTCCCGGCAAGACGCCCGTCCTGGAAGGAATGACGGACTGACCACGAATGAAGCTGAAGTACTTCGCCTGGCTTCGCCACAGCATGGGATGCGATTCGGAAGAGATCGTTCTGCCGGGCGAAATCACGAACGTGGGCATGCTGCTCGACTGGCTTCCGACCCAGGACGAGCGCTTCAGGCGTGCGTTCGAGTACATCGACGTCGTTCTCGTCTCGGTCAACTCCCGGTATGCCGACCGTAGCCACCCCGTGCGCGACGACGACGAAGTCCTGCTGGCTCCCCCGATCGCGGGCGGCTGAGGACAGCACCGTGGAATCCCGCGCGAGGCCCGCCGCATGAAGCGCCGTACCGTTCTCTCGATGGAGCAGGCATTGTCGATGCCGTCGGCCACGCTGCGCTTCGCGCAGCTCGGCTGGCGCGTGATCCGCATCGAGTCCACCCCCACCGGCGCAGGGCTGCCGGGCGATCCCAACCGTTACATCGGTTCGCGCGTGGCCGACGACGACCGCCGCAGCTACTTCGTCGCCCCCAACGTGGGCAAGGAGGCGATCGCGCTGAACCTGAAGGATGCGCGCGGCCGCCAGCTGCTGCACCAGCTCGTCCGCGCGCTCGACGTCGACGTGTTCTGCTGCAACACGCTGCCTTCGAGGTACGAATCGCTGGGCATCGACTACGAGACGCTGTCGGCGATCAAGCCCGACCTGATCTGGGCCGCCATCTCGGCGATGGGCCCGCAGTTCCCCGAGGCGCCCGGCTACGACCCGGTGATCCAGGCGATGGTCGGCTACATGGAAGTCACCGGCGACCCCAACGGCCCGCCGATGCTCACCGGCATCCCGGTGATCGACCTGAAGGCGGGCGACGAGGTGTACGCCAACGTGATGGCCGCGCTGCTGGAGCGCCACGAGAGCGGGCGCGGCACGCGCATCGACGTCTCGATGCTGCAGGCCGCAGCCTCGTGGCTGACCACGGTGCTGCCGCTGATCGACTTCGGCTGCCAGCCCGGAGAGATCACGCGCGCGGGCAACGAGCACCGCAAGTTCATCCCGACCAACGTCTATCCGAGCCGCGACGGCTATGTGTACCTGGCGATCGGCAGCGACGTGCAGTGGCGCCGCCTGACGGCGATCCCGAAGTTCGCGCCGGTCGCCAACGAGGTGCGCGCCACCAACGAGGGGCGTCATGCGGAGCGCGAAGCGATCCACCGCGACATGGCGGCGGTGACGCGCCAGTACACGTCCAGGGAGATCCTGGCCGACCTGGGCGCCGCGAAGATCCCGGCCACGCGCATCCTCGACCTGCGGCAGGTGATCGAATTGCCGCAGCTGCGCGACCGGCTCACGCGCACCACGATGCCCGACGGGCGCGTCGTGCGCATGCAGCCGATGGCGGTCGACGTCGAAGGGGCGCGCACCGAATTGCCGTTTCCGCCGCGCTACGGCGCCGATACCGGGCGCGTGCTGGCCGAGATCGGCTATTCGGATGGCGACGTGCAGGCGTTGCGCAACGAGGGCGTGATCGCCTGAACGGACACACCGACTTCAACGAAAACGGACCGCGAGCCGACGCAGAACGGCAGCGGGTATGGAGGAGACGAGACCGGATGCGAATCGCGGTGCTGGGCGGGGGACACGGCTGCTACGCGGCCGCTGCCGACCTGTCCGAACAGGGGCACGAAGTGCGGCTGTGGCGACGCGACGCTGCGGCGCTCGCGCCGGTCGCGGCCACGGGCCGCATCGTGCTGCGCGACTTCCGCGGTCGTCGCGAAGTGCCGCTGGCCGTGGCAAGCGCCGACATCGGCGCGGTCGTGCGCGATGCCGAGCTGATCCTGGTGCCGACGCCTGCGTTCTCGCAGCTCGACATCGCGCGCGCGCTCGCGCCGCACCTCGCCGACGGACAGGTCGTGTTCCTGCCGCCGGGCACGTTCGGCAGCTACGTAATGGCGCGCGCGGTGCGTGAAGCCGGCAGCCGCGCCGACGTCGCGTTCGCCGAGACCGGCACCCTGCCCTACCTGGCGCGCAAGCACGGGCCTGCCGAGGTGGCGGTCACGACGCGTGCCACGCGGCTGCCGACCGGAGTCTTCCCGGCGCGCGCGAGCGAGCGGGCACGCGCAGTCATCGCGCGCGCCTATCCGTCGATCGAGCCGGTGGAGGATGCGCTGTCGGGGGCGCTGATGAACGCCGGGCCGATCATCCATCCGCCGCTGATCGTCATGAACGCCGCGCCGCTCGAGCATTTCGAGCGCTGGGACATCCACGCCGAGGGCACCCAGCCATCGGTGCGGCGCGTCACCGACGCACTCGACGCCGAGCGCGTCGCGGTGCGCGAGGCACTCGGCTACGCGGCACCGCACTTCCCGCTGTCCGACCACTACCACACCGACCGCTGGATGTACGGCAACGTGCACGACAAACTGGTCGACAGCGGTGACTGGCGCGAGCATATCGAGCTGGACAGGCACCGTTACATGCGCGAGGACGTCGCATACGGCCTGGCGTTCCTGGTGTCGGTCGCCGACTGGGCCGGCGTGCCCTGCCCGGTCGCGCGCGGTCTGCTGGCGATCTGCGGCGCGATCGTCGGCGAGGACTTCAGCCGCTCACC
>CAZBTE010000303.1:0-3055 GCA_964494665.1 uncultured Limnobacter sp. | reverse complement strand
AGATCGACGTGCCCGGCCTGGGCGACCGCGCGCCGCGCACGCTGTCGCGCCAGGCCCTGGCGGCAGTGATCGAGCCGCGCATCGAGGAGCTGTTCTCGCTCGTGCACCAGGTGATCCGCGAGTCGGGCTACGAGGAGCTCCTCTCGTCGGGTGTCGTGCTGACCGGCGGCACGTCGCTGCTGCCCGGCATGGTCGAGCTCGCCGAAGACATCTTCCTGAAGCCGGTGCGCATCGGCATGCCGGCATACACGGGCGGCCTGGCCGACGTCGTGCGTTCGCCGCGTTACTCGACCGCAGTCGGCCTGCTCGAGGAAGCGCGGCTGCAACGCATGCGCGGGCGCAAGGTCGCCGAGCAGTCGGGTTCCTTCAAGGAGACGCTGCGAAGAATGAAGGAGTGGTTCCTTGGCAATTTCTGAAGTAGCAACCGGATCGTTCAGCAGCTGTTTTTCTGCAACCTTTTCATCACCGGGAAGGTCGAAGTCTTCCCACCATCCTGGAGGCCAGCACCATGAGCTTTGAAATGATCGAGGAAGAAGTCGAAGGCGCCGTGATCAAGGTGATCGGGGTCGGCGGCGCCGGCGGCAACGCGGTCAATCACATGATCAACCGCGACGTGCAGGGCGTGGAGTTCATCGCGCTGAACACCGACAAGCAGGCGCTGCGGCGCTCGCTCGCCGAACGCTCGATCCAGCTCGGCGACATGGGACTGGGCGCGGGCGCGCGTCCCGACGCCGGCCGCGCGGCTGCCGAGGCGATGCGCACCGAGATCCGCGCGTCGCTCGAAGGCGCGAACATGGTGTTCCTCACCGCCGGCATGGGCAAGGGAACCGGTACCGGCGCCTCGCCGGTGGTCGCCGAGATCGCCAAGGAGATGGGCATCCTCACCGTCGGCGTGGTCACCAAGCCGTTCGAGTTCGAGGGAGCCAAGAAGCTGCAGATCGCCGAGCACGGCATCGAGCAGCTGGTGCAGCACGTCGACTCGCTGATCGTGGTGCTGAACCAGAAGCTGTTCGAGGTGATGGAGGACGACGCCAGTCTCGAGGACGCGTTCCGGCGTGCCGACGACGTGCTGCACAACGCGGTGGCGGGCATTGCCGAGATCATCAACGTGCCGGGCCTCGTCAACGTGGACTTCGCCGACGTCAAGACGGTGATGAGCGAGCAGGGCAAGGCGATGATGGGCATCGGCGAGTCGGCCGGCCTCGATCGGGCCCGCATCGCGGCCGAGCAGGCGGTGTCCTCGCCGCTGCTCGACGGTGTCGACCTGCAGGGCGCACGCGGCGTGATCGTCAACATCACCGCCAATCGCAGCCTGAAGCTGAAGGAGACCAACGACGTCATCAACACCATCAAGGCGTTCTGCGCCGACGACGCGACGATCATCCACGGCACGGTGTTCGAGGAAGACATGGGCGACCGGCTGCGAGTGACCGTGGTGGCCACCGGCATCGGCCGGCGCTCGGCCAAGCCGGTACTGGTGCCGCAGGCCCAGCTGCGCACCGGCACCGACAGCGCCGTGGGCCACAACCCGAACTACGAGCAGTTCGAGCAGCCGACCGTCTGGCGCAGCCCGCGTGCTTCGGCGGCTGCGCAGGTGCAGGCGCTCGAGGACAGCGGCGTGGAGCGGTTCGACATTCCGGCGTTCCTGCGCAAGCAGGCCGACTGAACGCGGTCGAACCCGGCGCCCGGGCCGGGCCGGTACTACAATGGACCGGTTCGCCTGGGCGCGTCGAGCGGGTTGGCGCGCCGGCAAGCACCAACCCGAGGAGAACCAAGATGGCAATCAAGGTCGGCGACAGGCTTCCCGATGCGACGGTGCGCGAGTTCATCGAGGTCGAAGGCAACGGCTGCTCGATCGGTCCGAATGCTTTCCAGGTTGCCGAACTGGTCAAGGGCAAGCGGATCGTGATCTTCGGACTGCCCGGCGCCTACACGCCGACCTGTTCGGCCAAGCACGTGCCCGGCTACCTGCAGCACTACGACGCGCTGAAGGGCAAGGGCGTCGACGAGATCTGGTGCGTTTCGGTCAACGACGCGTTCGTGATGGGCGCCTGGGGGCGCGACCAGAAGGCCGGCGGAAAGGTGCGCATGATCGCCGACGGCAGTGCCGAGTTCACGAAGAAGCTCGGCCTGGAGCAGGACCTGTCCGCCGGCGGACTGGGCGTGCGCTCCCAGCGCTACTCGATGCTGATCGACGACGGCGTGGTCAAGGCCCTCAACGTCGAGGCGCCCGGCAAGTTCGAGGTTTCGGACGCCGCGACCATGCTCGGCCAGGTCCAGGCGTGAGTCCGTGTTGAAGACGGCCCGCCCGAACCACACGAGCCGCCTGCCGGCCCGCTCGCGACGCGGCCGCGCGCCCGGACCATGATGCGCCAGCGCACCATCCGAAAACCGGTGAGTACCACTGGCGTCGGCCTGCATTCGGGCGAGCGCGTCGAGCTCACGCTGCGCCCGGCCGATCCCGACACCGGCATCGTGTTCCGGCGCGTCGACCTCGATCCGCCGGTGGCGATTCGCAGCGGCGCGGCCCGCGTCACCGACACGCGCATGGCCTCCACGCTCACCGCGGCCGACGAGGGGCCGCACAGCCAGGTGCGGGTGGCCACTGTCGAGCACCTGATGTCGGCGCTTGCCGGGCTCGGCGTCGACAACCTGTACGTCGACGTCACCGCGCCGGAGATCCCGATCCTCGATGGCTCGGCCGGCTCGTTCGTGTTCCTGCTGCAGTCGGCCGGCATCGTCGAGCAGCGCGCGGCCAAGCGCTTCATCCGCGTCAAGCGCGCGGTCGAGGTGCGTGACGGCGACAAGTGGGCACGGCTCGATCCGCATTTCGGCTTCCGCCTGCGGTTCTCGATCGCCTTCGGGCATCCGGCGATCGATGCGACCGTCCAGACGGTCGAGGTCGACTTCGCCACCATGTCCTACGTGAAGGAGATCGCGCGCGCGCGCACGTTCGGCTTCATGCAGGACGTCGAGGCGCTTCGGGCACACGGGCTCGCCAAGGGCGGCAGCTTCGGCAACGCGATCGTGATGGACGAATACCGCGTGCTCAACG
>CAZBTE010000302.1:0-3078 GCA_964494665.1 uncultured Limnobacter sp. | reverse complement strand
GCTGTACGACGCGTGCCCGTCGCGCGGGCTACCTTGTGGACGAAGGCCGCCGGTGCGTGAGCGTCGGTACACCGTGCGGCAAGGAACCTGCGATTCTAGCCGAAATCGGGTCGAGCGCTCAAGCGCGGTCGTCGGCGGGCGCGTCGATCCAGTTCTTGCGCGCGCCTGCGTAGAGCGCCTCCATGATCGCGCGCTCGCGACGCTCGATCTGCGCGAGGAAATCGGCTGCCCCGCCAATGGCGCGAAACGCCTCGAAGCCGCGCACCAGGAAGTCGTGCATCTCGGAAAGCCCAGCCAGCCTGGCCGGGCCTCCCATCGCCTTGAGCAGGCTGCCGATCATCGGATGCCGCACGAGGCGGTCGAGCGAGCCGCCGATGTGGGCGATCAGTTCGATCTGGTGCTCGCGCTCGTCCCGCGAACCCGCCTTGCGATAGGCGTCGGCGTACGCCGTCTCGTCGATCGCGAGGGGATCGGGCTCGCGCAGCACCCGCGCCACTGCGAGGTCGAGACGCTCGGACAGAGCATCCATCTCGATCGCGTCGGCAACCGTGGCCAACGCCGCATTCGGCAGCAGCCGCACCATCATCGGCACCACGCGGGCCAGTTCGGCATCGCGCTGCGAAAAATCCTTCGGACCGTAGAGGTCCTGCAGGAAGAAGCGCGCTGCGGGGCCGTGGCGCGGCTCTGCGAGCAGGTTGCGATGGGTGCGCGCGAGCCGGTGGGCCTGCCAGGCCTTGACTGCGCGCACCCAGGCGGCGTTGTCTTCGATTGCGCCCTGCGCGCGCACCCGCGCGATTTCGCGCGCTGCTTCGGAGAGCCTGTCGCCGTGATCCATGTCCGGCAGTCTGCCGCAGGCGGCGCCGCGCACCAAGCACTGTCGGCACCGGCATGCGGTTACCGGCGCGGCTTTAGAGCTGCATCTCTAGCGCGCTCACCTAGAATCGCCGCATGCTGCAACGACGCACGTTCCTCAAGGTCGGCCTGGCGGGGGGCGCCCTGCTCGCCGCCGCCGGGGCGGCGTCGTGGTTCGTCGGGCGCGACGCCGAGGCCGATCGGCGCGAAGTGCTCGACGCCGTCATTGCGGCGATGCTCGATGGTGCCTTGCCCACCGCAGGACCGCAGCGCCAGGCAGCGATCGACAAGGCGCGCGTCGACGTGGAAGCGGCCATCGCTGCGCTCGCGCCGGCCACGCAGCAGGAGCTCGCGCAACTGTTCGCGTTGATGGCGATCCCGCCCACCCGCCTGGTCCTCACCGGCATCACCGGTCCGTGGCACGAGACCGACATCGCCGAAGTGTCGGCCACGCTGCAGAACTGGCGAACGCACCGGCTGACGCTGTTGCGGGGCGCCTACCAGGGGCTGCACGACCTGGTCACGGCCGGCTGGTACGCCGATGAAGCCCACTGGGCCACCATCGGCTATCCCGGTCCGCCGCGCCTGTGAACCGCGGTCGTTCCGGCATTTCGTCCATGCGCCACGACGGAGCGTTCGCCCGATGAGCAGCTTCCCCGATCCGGTTTCCGAAGGCCTCGCGCGCGGGTGGAAGGTACTCGACGCGGGCGATTCCGCCCTTCCCGCGCGGATCGATTGCGACGTCGCGATCGTGGGCACGGGCGCAGGCGGAGGCATCTCGGCCGAAATCCTGGCGCGCAGCGGGCTGCGTGTGCTGATGATCGAGGAAGGACCGCTGAAGACCTCGCGCGACTTCAACATGCGCGAGGCCGAAGCCTATCCGCAGCTCTACCAGGAATCGGCCGCGCGCAAGACGAAGGACAAGGCGATCGGCATCATGCAGGGGCGATGCGTCGGCGGCTCGACCACGGTGAACTGGACCTCGAGCTTCCGCACCCCTGCAGCGACGCTGGCGTGGTGGCGCGATCACTACGGCCTGGACGACTTCTCGACCGAGGCGCTCGCCCCCTGGTTCGCGCAGGTCGAGCGACGACTTTCGATCAGTCCGTGGTTCGTGCCGCCCAACGCGAACAACGAGCTGCTGCGCCGTGGCGCCGACAAGCTGGGCATCGACGCGCCGTCGATCCTGCGCAACGTGTACGGCTGCCTGAATCTCGGGTATTGCGGCATGGGCTGTCCGACCAACGCCAAGCAGTCGATGCTGGTGACCACGGTGCCGGCCGCGCTCGAAGCGGGAGCGACGCTGTGCGCACGTGCGCGTGCGACGCGGCTGGAGATCGAGGCAGGCCGCGTGGTGGCGCTCGACATCGACTGGCTCGACGCGGCCGGATTGCGCCCGAGCGGCCGGCGCACCAGGGTGCAGGCCACGCACTACGTGCTGTCGGGCGGCTCGATCAACACACCGGCACTGCTGCTGCGCTCGCAGGCGCCCGATCCGCACCGGCTGACCGGCGCGCGTACCTTCCTGCACCCCGTCGTCGTGTCGGCCGCGCGCTTCGAACAGCGCGTCGACGGCTTTGCGGGCGCGCCGCAGACCATCTACAGCGACCACTTTCTCGAACAGCATCCGGTGGACGGCCCGATCGGCTACAAGATCGAGGCGCCGCCGATTCATCCGGTGCTGTTCGCGATCACGCTGAGCGGCTTCGGGCAGGCGCACGCGCAGCGCATGGGCGACTTCGCGCACATGCATGCGCTGATCGCGCTGATGCGCGACGGCTTTCACCCGCAGGCCCCGGGAGGTCGCGTCGAGTTGCGCGACGACGGTTCGCCGGTGCTCGACTACCCGCTGACCGGATTCGTGCTGGACGGCATGCGTCGCGCGCTGCTTTCAATGGCCGAGCTCCAGTTCGCGGCAGGCGCGCAGGAGGTCCTGCCCGTGCACGAGCGGGCCGCGGGCTACCGCAGCTGGCCCGAGGCGCGCGCCGCGATCAGTGCACTGCCGATGGAGCCGCTGATGCCGCGCGTAGTCTCGGCGCACGTGATGGGCGGCTGCGCGATCTCGGCCGACGCGGGTCGCGGCGTCGTGCAGCCCGACGGCGTGCACTGGCAGCTCGCCAACGTCTCGGTTCACGACGGCTCGCTCTTTCCGACCTCCATCGGCGCCAATCCGCAGCTCTCGATCTACGGCATCACCGCACGGCTGGCCGCCGGCCTGGCCGCGCG
>CAZBTE010000301.1:0-3111 GCA_964494665.1 uncultured Limnobacter sp. | reverse complement strand
TGGCGAGCGGCGACGGCGACGGCTACTCGATCGGCGGCAACCACTTCCTGCACGCGTGCCGGCGCAACGTGGACCTCACCTACATCGTGATGGACAACCACGTCTACGGAATGACCAAGGGTCAGCCGTCGCCGACCACCGAACCCGACTGGGACTCCAAGCTCTCGCCCGGCGGCACCGGCGTGCGCTCGTTCCATCCGCTGGTGATCGCGCTGGCGTCGGGTGCCAACTTCGTCGCGCGCGCCTTCGCCGGCGATCCGAACGGCACCGCCGAGATCATCGCGCAGGCGATCCGGCACCCTGGCTTCTCGTTCATCGAGATCCTCAGTCCCTGCGTCACGTTCCGTCCGGAGCAGCGCACCTGGAAGGAGCAGGTGCATCCGGCGCCGGTGGGGCCGACCGACGATCCGGCACGCGCCGCGCGACGGATCATGACCGACGACGGCTTCAACATCGGCGTGCTGTACGCCGGCAGCCGCACGCCGTACCCGCTCGGGCCGCGCGAGCGCAAGCGCAGCATCGACGAGATCGAGGCGGAGTTCGCGCTATGAGCACCAGGAAAACCACCGCGCCGCGTACGCTCGACGAATTCATGGTCAAGGCGTACGAGATGGAAATCGAAGCCTCGGAGCGCTATGCCGAGTTCGCCGACGCCATGGAGATGCACAACAACCGCGAGGTCGCGGAGCTGTTTCGCAAGATGTCCGTCATCGAGGGCAAGCACGCGACGCAGATCATGGCCGAGATGGGCTGGAAGTCGCCGCCGGCTCCCGGCAAGGTGGTATGGGAGAGCTTCGAGGCACCCGAGACCATCGCCGTCGACGAAGTGCACTACCTGATGCAGCCCTTCCACGCGCTCACGCTCGCGCTGGCCAGCGAGCAGCGCGCCGAGCGCTTCTTCGCGCGCATCGCCGAGGCTGCCACCGTCGAATCGGTTCGCAAGGCTGCGCTCGAGCTGCAGGCCGAAGAACAGGAGCACGTCGAACTGATCAGGAGCTGGCTCGAGAAGGTGCCCAAGCCCGATCGCGACTGGGCCGACGACCCCGACCCGCCGCGCTATACCGACTGAACACCCCGGGGCGCGCGCCGCGGCGGCGCCCCGCAACCTTCCCTCTACAGGACGACACCCATGCAGACTCTGCTCCCCGACGGCTGGGCGCCGCCGATCGGCTACTCCAACGGCATCGCGGTCGACGCCGGGCGGATCGTCTTCGTCGCTGGCCAGGTCGGCTGGGACGCGCAGCAGAAGTTCCAGTCCGAGGACATCGTGCCGCAGTTCGAGCAGGCACTGCAGAACATCGTGGCGATCCTGGCGAAGGCGGGCGCAAAGCCCGAGCACATCTGCCGCATGACGGCCTACTGCTGCGACAAGCCGGCCTACATGGCGGCGCGCAAGGAGCTGGGCAAGATCTGGCGCAAGCACATCGGCTCGCACTACCCGGCCATGAGCATGATCTTCGTGTCCGACCTGCTCGACAACCCGGGCAAGATCGAGCTCGAGGCCACGGCGGTCGTGCCGAAGTAGGGCGCGCTTCTCGCGAGGTTGCCCGCGGTGGGCGGCCGCGCCCGCCCGCGAGGCTACGGGGCGGGCTGCTGCATGCCCACCACGACGCTGCGTGCCCGCACGCGCGAGAACACGCCCGCCGGCACGTCGACCGCGATCGACTTCACTTCCTCGAGCATGCGCGCGTCGTAGATCACCAGGCGTCCCCCCGGGGTGCCCATGCTGCGGTCGCCACGGTAGCGCGCGCTCACGTAGACGAAGTCGCCGCGCGCCGTGTACTCCGGGAAATGCGAGTGGCCGAGCGGGCCGAGCACCTCGATCGTGCGCACCACGTCGAGCGTGTTCTTGTCGATGAACTGGATCTTGTTCGCGTTCGGCCCGGTTCCGACGATGTCGACGGCGATGTAGGGTGCATTGGGGTGCGCCGCCGGCGATTCGGTCGGACCGACCACCGGGATGCGCTTGACCACGTCGAAGGTGTTCATGTCGAACACGGTCACCTCGAACGACTTGCAGTTGGCCTCGCCAATATTGGTGCCGATGCCGAGCAGGCGACCGTTCGATTGCACCACCGCACCCGAGCCCAGGTGCGGTTGGCAGCCAGCGGGAATCTTGCGCACGATGCGCGCCTCGGCCAGATCGATGACTGCGTTCAGGTGATCGTCGTACGAAGCGACCACCAGGTACCTGCCGTCGGGCGAGAGGAATGCGTCGTGCAGGTGGCGGCCCACGTCCTTGATCGCGGTGATCGGCATCCCGCGCCGGTCGAGGTCGACGATCCACACCTGGCCCGCCTGTTCGAGCGCCACCACGAACCAGTTCGCGAAAGGCGTCGCGGTGATCATTCCCGAGTCGGCCTCCACCATCTTGCCGTCCGGATCGACGCCGGACAGCTCGATCAGGTGCAGCGGCTCGAGCGTCGAGGCGTCCAGGATCACCATCGTGTGCGGCACGTACGAGCCCGCGGCCACGTAGCGGCCGTCGCGCGACACCGCAAGCGAGGTCCCGTTCAGGCCGGCGCGCACCCTGCGCACCGTGCGCATCGAGTACAGGTCGATCTTGTGGACGTAGCCGACGTCGTCGCGCACGTAGGCCCAGCGCGGCTCGGTGGGGTGGAAGTCCATCAGGTGCGGTGCGTATCCGGTGGCCACCTCGCCGACCTTGCGGTGCGTCGTGCCATCGAAGAAGAGCACTTTCGCTTCCTTGCCGGCCGCCTGGCGGCCGCGCGACATCACCGCCATCAGGTCGTCGATACGGTCGATCTTGTAGCGCGGTGCGCGCGGGAGCGTGGACTCGTCGGCGACCAGCACCTGAAGCGACTTGCGCACGTCGTCGATGCCCCAGGTCGGCTTGCTCTTCGGCCGGGTCGTCACCAACTCGGCCAGCAGGTCGCGATCCTTCACCGACAGCGCGCCGCGCCAGGACGGATGCTGCGGCATCAGCGTGGGCGGCCTGCCGCTGAGGATGAGCTCGGCGACTTCGCCGCGACTCAGCTTCGTCTCGTCGCTGTTCAGCGCCGGTCCGATGTAGCCGCCGCGATCGGCGCCGTGGCAAACCGCGCAGTGCTGCGAGAACAGGCGCTCGGCCCGGGCCAGGTCGAGGGCCGA
>CAZBTE010000300.1:0-3113 GCA_964494665.1 uncultured Limnobacter sp. | reverse complement strand
GATGAACCCGGCGCTGTTCGAGCAGGTGCTCGCCGACCGCCGTGGCAGGCGTCCGGTGGCGGTGGTCACGCGGCTGGCCGATGGCGCGCAGGTGCTGGTGCACGACGACGACACGTCCGGTGCCGCGGATGCGTCCGCCGCATCGGGCACGGCTGCGAGCGCGGGCGCGAGCGCGGCCGTTGCACCGGACCCGCTGGTGCTCACCGACGAGCAGGCCGCCGAGACGCGCAAGCGCTTGCGCGGCAATCGCAGCGGCATGCTCGCGTCATCCGGCGCGACGCTGTTCGCACGCTGCCACGCACAGCCGCCGCGCATGGTGCTGGTCGGGGCGGTGCACATCGCGCAGGCGCTGGCGCCGATGGCCGCGATGGCCGGTTACGAGGTGATCGTGATCGATCCGCGGCGCGCGTTTGCGACCAGCGAGCGCCTGCCGGGCGTGACCATGGTGACCGACTGGCCCGATGTGGCGATGGAGAAGGTGGGCCTGGACGCGCAGACCGCGGTGGTCACGCTGTCGCACGATCCGAAGCTGGACGACCCGGCACTGGTCGCGGCGCTGCGCAGCAGTGCCTTCTACATAGGCGCGCTGGGCAGCACGCGCACGCACGCCAAACGCGTGGAACGGCTCACGGCGGCGGGGCTGGGCGATGCCATCGGGCGCATCCACGCACCGATCGGTCTGGACCTGGGCGGGCGCAGCCCGGTGGAGATCGCGGTTTCCATCCTCGCCCAGGTGATCCAGCTGCGGTACGCACGATGATCTTCGGCGACTTCCGCTGCGACGACGCGCTCGGCGTGATGCTCGCGCACACGCTGAACGTCGGCACGAAGACGCTGCGCAAAGGGCGCGTGCTCGACACGCGCGACCTGGCGCTGCTGCGCGAGGCGGGCATCGGCACGGTTTCGGGGGCGCGCCTGGAGCGCGACGACGTCGCCGAGACCGCGGCGGCCGCCGAGATCGCCGCGCTGCTGGCCGGCCCGAACACCGCGACGCGCGATCCGTACACCGGGCGCTGCAACCTGCATGCGTCGGCGCGCGGACTGGTCGAGGTCGATGCCGAGCGCATCGACAGCCTGAACCTGCTGGACGAGGCGATCGCGATCGGCACGCTGCCGCGGCACACGCCGGTGCGCGAAGGCCAGGTGATCGCCACGGTGAAGGTCATTCCGTTTGCGGTGCCGCGACGCCTCATCGAGGCCTGCCGCGAGATCGCGTCGGGAGGCCCGCCGGTGCGCGTGGCCGAGTTCGCGCCGCGGCGGGTCGCGCTGGTGATGAGCGAGCGGCCCGGCATGAAGGAGGGCGCGTTTCGCGCGACGGTGGCGGCCACGCGTGCGCGCGTCGAGGGGCTCGGCAGCCGGCTCGCACTGGTGCTGCGCTGTGCGCACGAGCGCGGTGCGATCGAGGACATGCTGCGCCAGGCGCTCGCCGCGGGCTGCAACCTGCTGCTGGTGGCGGGCGCCACGGTCACCAAGGACCGCAACGACGTGGTGCCGGCATCGGTGGTCGCGGCCGGCGGTGTCATCGAGCACTTCGGGATGCCGGTCGAACCGGGCAACATGCTGCTGCTCGCGCACATCGGCACGGTGCCGGTGGTGAACCTGCCCGGATGCGCGCGTTCGCAGCGCACCAACGGTTTCGACTGGGTGTTGCGCCGGCAACTGGCCGGGCTCGCGCTGACGCGCGTCGACATCATGCGCATGGGGGTCGGCGGGCTGATCCGAAATCCGCTCGAGCCGGACGATCATGACGATGCCGACGACGAAAGCGGCGATGCCGCGGCCGGCGCGGCGGATGCCCACGCGGCCGCCATGCCCGGCGTCGCCGCGCTGGTGCTGGCGGCCGGCCGTTCGTCGCGCATGGGTGGCGCGAACAAGCTGCTGGCGCCGGTCGACGGCGTGCCGATGGTGCTGCGGGCGGTCAATGCCGCGCTGGCCTCGCGCGCCACGTCGGTGACCGTGGTGCTCGGCCACGAGGCCGACGCGATCGAGACGCTGCTGGCGGGGCGCGCCGTACAGGTGGTGCGCAATCCGGACTACGCGCAGGGCATGTCGGGCTCGGTGCGCTGCGGCCTCGCGGCCGTGCCGGCGCCCGCACAGGCGGCGCTCGTCGTGCTCGGCGACATGCCGGGGATCACGGCCGATCACCTGGACCGGCTCATCGATGCGTTCGATGCTGCCCGGCCGACGATCGTGGTGCCCTGCAAGGACGGACGCCGGGGCAACCCGGTGCTGTTGCCGCGCGAGCTGTTCGAGGAAGCCTGCGCCGTGACCGGCGACCAGGGTGCGCGCGGCCTGATCGCGCGCCATGCCGCGCTGGTCAGGGAAGCGGCGTTCGACGATGACGCGATCTTCATCGACGTGGATTCGCCCGACGAGCTCGCCCGGGCGCGCGCGACACGGCCGTAACGGAGGGCTACGCCACCTCTGCGGGGCGCGCTCGCGGCAGGCTGGGCATGAGCAGCGCGTGCGCGAACAGCGCCAGGTAGATCACGAACGGCAGGATCCACGCCGCGGTGGCGAGCGTGATCGCCCAGTTGCCGAGCGCGTGCAAGGCCGCCGCAAGCCGCAGCAGCGCGGCCGCGAACATCAGCGCGCAGGCAACCAGCATGGCAGGCGGCACGATCACCGGACGGCCGGTGTGGCGCAAGACCACGCGGGTCATCAGCCCGAGCATCATCATGCCGAGGCTGCCGACGGTGAACGCGTGCACCCAGGCCGCTTCGGGCACCACGCCGGTGAGCTCCGCCGCGGCCTTGAGCAGGAACGCGAAGATCAACCACGCGAAGCCCAGGTGCATCGTGAACACCAGTGGAACGTCGTGCACGCGCCAGCCTTTCCAGCGCGCGACGCGCCACCCGTGGACCAGCGCACAGGCGAGCGCCGCGCCGCCTTTCCAGCCTGCGGGTGCGCCGCCGAGATCGAGCAGCGCTAGCAGCACCAGTGCCGCGACGCCCAGCGCGTCGAGCGCGAAGACGAACGGTGCCTGGTCGCCGCGTCCTTTCTCGCGCAGCACGTTGCCGGTGAAGACCGGCGTGAGCACGCCGCCCTTGAGCACGTACAGCACGATCAGCGCATAGACAGCGGTGCGCAGGCCCTGGCCGGCGAGTGCCGCA
>CAZBTE010000299.1:0-3117 GCA_964494665.1 uncultured Limnobacter sp. | reverse complement strand
GTCGGCGAGATGTGTCCGCGCCCGCAGTTGCTGACGGTGAAGGTCATCGGCGAAGTCGGCCAGGACGAGGTGATCGAGCTGCTCACCGACAACGCGGCGGCGGTCGAGGGGTTCCCGGCGCTGGCGATGAGGCTGAACTGCGCGCACCTGGCCACGGTTCGCGAGTCGGGGTACTGGCGCATGTACCTGCGCCGGGGCACCTGACAGGGCCGGTGGCATCGGAGACGGAGAGAGGCGGTGGCGAGTACGGGGGTGGGGACGACGGGGCGGGCATCGGGCGGGAGCGCGAACCTGCGCGCCCTCGGTGTGCTGGCGCTGGTTGCGTTGGGTTCGGTGTGGGCGCTGTCCATCGACACCCGTTTCGTGTACCTGCTCGTCTACGCGTGGTTCGGCGTGGCCTACGGCGCGCTGCTTCAGTACGGGCGCTTCTGCATGGCCTCGGCGGTGCGCGACCTGTTCGCCGTCGGCGTGCCGCGCATGGCGGTGGGCATGATGATCGCGGTGGCGCTGTACGCGGTGGTGGCCGCCATCGTCACCGCGAGCGGGTTCAGCACCTTCCATCCCAACGTGCTCGGCTGGCACGTCGTGATCGGCGCCGCGATCTTCGGCTTCGGCATCGTGTTCACCGGCGGCTGCGCGTCCGGCTCGCTCTACAAGGCGGGCGAAGGCAACCTGAACGCGATGCTGGTGGTCGTCGCGATCTCGTTCTCGCAGGCGATCGTGGTGAGCGCGAGCGGATGGTTCGACGGCCTGGTTCCCGCGTCCTGGCCGGTGTCGGCCGCTGCCAAGGACATGCCGGCCGAGCTCGACGTGACGCACGGCTGGTTCGACCTCTTCACCGCCGGCTACATCTGGAACCTCGCCGGCCAGACCACCGCCGAGGTGTTCGGCATGGGCGGCACGCTGGCCGGCATCGTGTTCGCCAACACGCTGCTGACGGCCATCATCCCGGTGGCCATCATCCTGGTGGTGCTGTACGTGCGCTACTACCGCCCCGGCTACATGCGGCGCGCGAAGAAGACCGCCCTCTCGCTGGGCGACGAGTTCGCCGGCATGTGGGCGATGTTCACCGCGTCGAAGAACACCGCCATCGCGGGCATCGGGCTGGGGCTGCTGGCCGGCCTGCACATGTGGGTCACCGGAGCCCTGCGCGAGCACTACGGCATCTTCAACTTCGGCGAACTGCTGGCCGCGATGGGCTACACCAACGGCCTGTCGATCCAGGACACCGTGTTCGATCCCGGCTACTGGTACATCACGACGCAGGAAGCGCAGTGGGGCGGCTGGGTGCTGAACAAGCTCGGCCTGATGGGCACCGACAACATCTACTTCGGCCTCGACAACGGCCTGCCGAACCCGTTGCTCAACGCGCCGGGTTTCATGTCGGTGGGCATCATCCTCGGCGCGGCCGCGATGGCGCTTTCGCGGCGCGAGTTCAAGTGGAAGCTGCCCAGCCTGGAGTCGGCGATGTTCGCGCTGGTCGGCGGCACGCTGATGGGGATCGGCGCGCGCATCGGCATGGGCTGCAACATCGGCGCGTTCTTCGCCACGGTGACCAACGGCGACCCGAGCGGATGGGTGTTCCTGCTCGGCATGACCCTGGGCGCCTGGGCCGGCGTGAAGGTGTTCGCCTGGTGGATCGAATGGACCGCGTCGCGCAACGAGGCGGCGGCACTCTGACGCGGCACGCCCGCGCAGCAACGCAAGGAGATTGGCAATGGCGATGACGTTCGACCGCACCAGCGACCACGAGTGGAAACTCGACGTGTGCGGCTACACCTGCCCGCATCCGCAGATGTACACCAAGAAGGCGCTCGCGAAGATGGCCAGCGGCGATGTGCTCACGGTGCTGTTCGACAACCCGTCGTCGGGCGAATCGATCATGGCGATGTGCGACTCGGGCGGCGACGAGTTGATCGAGCGCAACGAGGACGGCGGCTCGTTCGCCTGGAAGATCCGGAAGGCCTGACGTGCGCCTGGGCATCGTGGTGACCGACGAAGCCTTTGGCGCGCACGTCGTCGGGCTGCTCGACGCCGTCGCCGCGCGCGGCTGGCAGGCGCAGTGCTTCCTCACCGATTCGGGCGTGAACCTGCTCGGCGATCCGGCCTTCGTCGAGCGCGCGCGCGCGCATCCCGGCACCGTGTCGGTGTGCGAGCACAGCGTCGAGAGCGTAGCGGAGGGCCGCTTTCGCCGCGAGGCGTTCGACGGCGCCGTGGTGTTCGGCGGGCAATACCAGAATGCGCAGCTCGCCAACGCGTGCGAGCGGGTGCTGGTTTTCTGAGGACGGACATGGCCGATTCCAGGCGCATCCTGATGGTGGCCCTGCACAACAAGGCCGAGGCCTTGCGCATGGCCGGCGGCCTCACGCTGCTCGACGACCGCATCGAAGTGGTCGTGTGGGACGGCATGCCGGCGGGTCCGGCCACGGCAGAACAGCTTGCGGCGCTCGAATTCGCAGAGGTTCCGGTGGCCGAGTTGGCGCCGGCGCGCGACCTCGCCGCGCTCGCGCGGCAGATCATGGCCAGCGACGTGGTGTATTGCGTATGAGCACGAGCAGCCGCGTCCTGCTGATCCGCCCGCAAGGCATCACCGGCGTGGCCGGCCTGGCGCAGGCGCTGCGCGACGCCGGTGCCGAGGTGCGCGAAATCGAGCTGTCGAACGAATACGGACCGGTGCTCGACGCGCTGGAACAGGGCTTCGTGCCGGTGGTCCTGAAGACGCCGGCGAGCGGCTGACAGGGCGACTTCGGCGCGGCGAAATGAACAACGAGGAGGCACTTCAGATGAGAACGCGAGCGAGATTCAAACTGGGCGGGGCCGGTGTCGTGGCCCTCCTCGTACTGCAGGCGTGCGGCGGCGGCGGTGCCGACACCACCGCCCCGGTCGCCAAGATCACCGTCAACTCGCCCGCGGCGATCGCGCAGGAATCGGCCGAGAACTACGACGACAACGTCAACGGCGTGATTTCCGGCGCGACGCTCAAGCGCTGGATCGACGACTGGCCCGCGAACCGCCCGGCCGGCATCACCGGCAAGCTGGTGATCCTGCAGGTCACGCAGGGCCCGGCCGGTTTCGAGTACCTGAAGTCCAACGGCACCAACGTGTTCACCTATCTCG